>JADJXA010000027.1 GCA_016716065.1 Candidatus Leptovillus gracilis
TAGAAGGCTGTTCGGACCAGCGACGAACCAGAATTACCCACTGACGACAATTAGGGAAATGCCCAGTTGAAGGCGTCAACGTGACTGCGGCTAAGCTCCTGACATTTATGCTTAAGGAGTAAAAGCAATGACAGCCACCGACGCACAAGTGGGGATTGCTATGCGTGAACGAAAAAGGGGTAAGAATCAGGAACGGGAGGCGGCCAAAGCCAATCTGCGCGGCCGCAAAACAGTCCAGCAAATACGAGCAGTCGGGTTTGCTGCCCGTCAACTAGAAAGCGCGGACGTACAGACACGACCGGATGCTTGCTGCTGGTGGCCGATGTTAGAGAAAATGCTGACCGCGGCCCCGAGTTGGAAGCTAAGACATTGTTCAACTGGCTGTGCGAACAGCAGCCGGGCAAATACCGGGAGGGTCAACTGCGTACCCTGCAACGACGTGTCACGACCTGGCGGGCGCTGAACCAAGAGCAAACGGCCAGTCTGGACCAGATACGGGAGCCAGGCGAGATGATGCAGTTGGACAGCACCTGGATGACCGAACTAGAGTGACGCTGGAGGGACAACCGTTCAAACACATGTCATCCACAGCGTCCTGCCTTATTCCAACTGGGAATGGGGGCGTGACGCGGTAAGGAATCGTTGAGCGCGGTGCGCCTGGGCTTACAAAGCGCATTGCTGAAATTGGGCTAGGTACGCAAATTGTCCAGACAGACAACAGTTCGGCGGCAACCGCCCGCTTGCGCAGTGATGAAGAGGACGCGAGCGGCCGTACACCGATGAGTATCTGGCGCTGCTGGCCCGCTGTGGCCTGGCGCCGCAGACGTTGTCTGGGTGCGTCTGACGGGGAGGATGGGGATGTGGAATCGAGCAACGGCAATAAACAGTCGGTGGCGCAGCAGTTGTTGCTGCGTGGCGACCGCGATTTCGCCAGCCTGGCGGTGTATGAGACCCTTTTGTTTGACATCATGGACAAGCGCAACAAACGGCGCGGATGGGATTGCGCGGAAAGTGGCGGTGATGCGGCCGTTGTCAAGCCACGCCGCTGGCTAACTTTAGCGGAAACTGCGGCTGCGCGTCCAGTCAGGGCGACCTCGTTCGAGTACTGGAAGACTTATTCTGTGCTGCCCGTCGCTCATCGGCAAAATGGTGACGGTGGTTTATCCACACGGTGGTCGTTGGAGATTTATTACGCCCGGTCGACTGGTAGACCGACCGCCCGGCTCATTGGCAATAAGTCCGCCGGGTGATTACCGCCCGCGCATCATTGACCGGCTTGCTGCGCAAACCGGGGGCTTTCGCCGCTACCGGTATCAGGACGAGTTGTTCCCCTCGCTCGTCTTTCGGCAGGCGTGGGAGGCGCTGGACCGGCAGTATGCGCCACGCCAGGCCGATTTAGCTTATTGCGGATTCTGCATCTGGCGGCGCGTCATCTGGAGTGTGATGTGGCGGCGGCTTTGGAGCTGCTGCTGACCACCGGTCAGACGTGGAGCAGGTGGATGTGGCCGAACTCCTGCGTGTGGAAACGGCAGTCGTGCCGGCGCTGACGCAGCCGGTGGTGGATGCGCGCCTGTACGACCAGTTGTTGGTCGGCGGTGGCGCGCTGAGCGGTGGCGCGCTGAGCGGTGGCGCTGAACGGTGGCGCGCTGAGCGGTGGC
The DNA here is from genome assembly GCA_016716065.1 of Candidatus Leptovillus gracilis. Taxonomy (NCBI): domain Bacteria; kingdom Bacillati; phylum Chloroflexota; class Ardenticatenia; order Promineifilales (SeqCode); family Promineifilaceae (SeqCode); genus Candidatus Leptovillus; species Candidatus Leptovillus gracilis. The sequence goes on from JADJXA010000027.1 coordinate 1,659, forward strand.
GCGCTGAGCGGTAGCGCGCTGAGCGGTGGCGCGCTGGGCGGTGGGCATGACGACAGGCATGAATCAGAGCGAGATGGTGCGGCTGCATTGCAAGACGCTGCGGCTGCCGACGATGGCAGCGGCGCTTGAGGAAGGATGCGCTGCGCGAACTGGATAACTGGCCGCTGGATGCTTTTTGGCCCACTTGTTGGAACAGGAGGTGGCGACGCGGCAGCAGCGGCGCATTGAGCGTCTGCGGCTGGGTCAAGCTGCCGCCGGGAAAACGTTTGCCGTTTTTGACGAAGGCCGCTTGCCGCTGCGCATCCGGCGGCGGTTACCCTTTTTGCAGGCCGGGGACTTTGTCAATCAGGCCCAGAATGTGTTGTGCTTTGGTTTACCGGGCACGGGCAAAACGCATCTGGCGGCGATCAGTGAGCATCTGTTGGTGGTGAAAACGGCCGTTTCGGTTGCTGTTTACGCCGACCTTCAAGCTGGGGTGGGGCGGCTGTTGCCGGGCTAACCAGGAATATGAACTGGAACGAGAACTGCGGCGTTTAGACCGGTTTGGGGTGGTCATTCTGGATGATATTGGCTATGTGCAGCAGAGTCAAGGGAAGAGATGGAGGTGTTGTTCACCTTTTTGAGCGAGCGGTATGAGCGGCACAGTCTGGTGATTACCCCTCACCCTGGTCTTTTCGGGTGGGACAAGATGTTAAGGACCCATTGACGACGGCGACCGCCATAGACCGGGTGGTGCATCATAGCATCATCATTGAGTTTGGGCGAGACATCCAGGTATGCGCATGGAAGAGGCGCAACGGAGTCAGGCGGCGCTGCGACCAGAGGTGGGCGTAGGGCAACTTTTCATGGGGAGAAAATCGTGGCAAAAATGACGCCAGAAATCCGAGACCAACTCTTGTTCTGTTATCCCGACCCGTGCCTGTGTGCTCGGTGGAGTCACCCGCCTGGTTGCCTGGTTGGAAACGGCGTCGGCCTTCCGCTTATTGCAGTGGACAGCGGCGCAATCTGTCGCGGGCATGGCCCGTTGTATGGACCTGTGTCTTTCCGCAAGGAGCGGCGGCGGCAGATGGGACTGTGGTATGCCTATCGCCGGGTGCATGGCGTTTTGTACAAGCGGTATGTTGGTAAGTCGTATGGTTGACGCTGGCGCGGTTGGAGGAAACGGCCGTGTGGCTCAATGAGATATGGTGACAGATGGGAAGCATTAAGGAGGGCCTATGGTGGTGGTTGGCAGGCTGGCTGACGGCTTGTCGGGGCGTGTTTTTATGGGAACGGTATGGGCATTTCTAATTGTCGTTGATGGGCATTTCTAATTGTCGTTGACAGGCTGTTCGCGGCCCGACGGCTGCAACGCCGTCTATGCGCCGGTACTGGACCGATTTGGTCCGTAGTCAGTGAAGATGGTTGGCGAGTTGGTTAGCCAACCATCTCGCCAACTTAACCAACCCATTATCAGGAGAAACAACATGGCAAAATGTAAACTGAGCGGCCGTAAACCGATGAGCGGCAACAACGTCTCGTTTTCGCAAAGGAAGACGAAGCGTGTTTTCAAACCTAACGTGCAAAGCAAAAAAATCTACGTCCCCGAATTGGGGCGCAGCGTGCGCATCCAGATGTCCACCCGCGCCATGCGCACGGTGGACAAAGTCGGCCTGATGCCTTATTTGCGGCAGCAAGGGCTGGCCTTAAAAGACGTTTTATGAGAGCGAGAGCTAGAGCTAGAGCTAGAGCGAGAGCTAGAGCTAGAGGAAGAAGTCTACTCTAGCTCTCGCTCTCGCTCTAGCTCTCAAAGGAGAGACCAATGGCTAAGAAAAAAGGGCCGCGCCAGCTTATCAAGCTGCGCAGCACGGAGAGCAGTTACACCTATTACAGCCAGAAGAACCGGCGCAATACGGCCGCACGCCTGGAGCTGCGTAAGTATGATCCCACGTTAAGGCGGCATGTTACGTTTCGGGAAAGCCGGTAGGCAACGGGTGGCGAGTGAGGGACGCGGTTAACAAACAGCCCGCCAATCCGAAATCCGCAATCCGCAATCCGCAATCAAAATAACCTATGGATACTAAAATTCCTATCACCATCCTTACCGGCTTCCTCGGCGCGGGCAAGACGACGCTGCTCAACCACATCCTGCACGGCGACCACGGCCTGCGCATGGCGGTGCTGGTGAATGATTTCGGCGAGGTGAATATTGGGGTTCCCCAAAAAAGTGGACACACACAAGAGACAAATTGAGTCCACTTGTTTTGGAGGTAACCAATGAAAAAACAAATGGGAGAATATCCAGAGTTATTCAAAGCACAAGCGGTCAGCCTGCTGCGCCTAATCAACTGGCTCAGGATTTCGGCGCCAGCCAGCCGGCGGAAAAATGGTGTGGGGATATCACCTACGTTTGGACGGCCGTTGGCTGGTTGTACCTGGCTGTGGTGATTGACCTCTATTCCTGCCGTATCGTGGGCTGGGCGATGAATGCCCGGATGACCGCGCAATTGGTCAGAGATGCCTTTCAGATGGCTTGGCGGCAGTGTCGGCCCCAAGCAGGCCTTTTGTTTCACTCCGACCGAGGCAGTCAATACACCAGTCAGGAATTTCAACGATTGCTTCAGGCTTGTCAGGTCAAGGCGAGCATGAGCGGGACTGGCAATTGCTACCGACAGCATCGGCACTCTGCGTTAGGATACGTGAGTCCGCAAGCCTACGAAGCCAGTTATCAAAAACAGGCGTTAGCGGTATGACCATTATCTGTGTCTACTAAAACGGGGGGACCCCAGAAGAGGCCCCATCGGCCAAATGGATAAGTTATTTAAGTGCCATTCTAAGGACATTGAATAACACCCTGTGCCCATAAACAACTACCACAGGCCGGAAATTCATTGCCAAAACAATCCTCTTCGTTTGCTTCCGACAGCTCACAACCACCGCAGAAAGTGCAAGGCGCAAAGGCAAAGCTCTGCACTTTTTGCCGATACGTCACATAGTCATCGTCCAGCCAGATGTCCAACAGGTCCCGCTCGTTGACATTGCCGACAACGTGCCGCCGCGATTGGTGCGGCTTACCATGCAGGTAGCTGGTGTGCGTGTGCATCAGCGGCCAACAAGGACTGACGCCACCGTCCCAGCCAATAGAAACGGTACCGCTTTCGATGAAATTGCACGTCGCTGGCCCCGCCCAGACTATTCCCGGCAAAGGTAACATTGTAACCACTTTGCAGCGCCCGGAAAAAGGCAGCCTGCGTCTTTTCAGTCAGGTCCATACGTGGCAGGCTCAGTTTGGCGTGCCAGGGCGAATCCATGTAAGTCAGGTCGTGCAGGGTATGGGTGTAAAGCATCTCTGTCTGCATCTCGGCCGTATAGGGCATGACGTTGCTCACCGAGAAATGTTTGGCCCCAAGGGAACGGCCGATCCGCAGCACGTCGGGCAAATCGTGGATGTTACGAGCCATGGCCACAAACGCAATGCCAATTTCTGGGTGTGGTCTGTGGCTGCCCTGGCGCATTTTACGGAAGCGCGATAGGTTGGCAATCACTTTGGGCAGTTCGGCCCCCAGACGCACGTCGGCGTAACTTTCCGGCGTCGCCCCATCAATGGAAACCCAGATCACGTCCAGTCCGGCGTCAATCAACTCCCGGGACCGCTTTTCCGTGAGCATGGTTCCGTTGGTAATCAGTTCGGTGCGCGCCCCGGCTGCGTGCGCCTGCGCGATCCACTCTATGGTGTGTTTGTGGAACAGCGGTTCCCCCAACCCGCCGAAAAAAATCGTGGGAATTGGCGAGAGCCGCTGCACATTTTCCACAATCCGGTCAAACGTGGTTTGCCTCATGCGACCCAGGCTTTCATCCCAACTGTTGCGAATGCAGGTGCGGCAGGCGATGTTGCAGGCGTCGGTTGGCTCGACGTACACCTTGGTCAGATGGGTGACGGGTCGGTGCATTTGTACCTGGTTGCCGCTGTTTTCCAGGCGCACTTTGGCGCCTGGCTGCAAACCGTACTGCACTGCCAATTCTGGCGGCAAGATCAATCTTCCTTGCTCGTCAATTTCCCCCCAGAGTGTTGGCTTACTATTCATGCGATCACCTTGCCGTTATACTCAAAGGTGCCACTAATGCCCCCGTTTCTGGACGCAGTTTTCGGCGGCGCTAAGACCTGGCTAACCAGCGGCCAGTGCGCTTTTGACCCAACCAATCACTTCCGCATCTTTGGGGATGCGGCCGGCAGCGACCAGTTTTTCATTGATTACCAGTCCTGGCGTGGACAATAAGTTATAAGCCATGATTTGTCCGTAATCAGTGACCTTGATGATTTCAGCTTCAACCCCCAGAGTGGTTACTGCATTTTTGGCGGCCGCTTCTACTTTTTGACAGTTGGAACAGCCTGGACCTAATACTTTGATTTGCAACATACTTATCTCCAAATAATGTGCCTGCTACACAGACTGTAGTTCCGCAAAATCACTTCGACAACCATCGAAGTATATAATTGAGAACAGCGTGGTGTTAGTGACAAATGCAACGGGATTGATATGACTGTTCAGACAATCTTCCTGGGTGTCTATGCCGCCTCCGACACCATCCGGCACAACACCAGGTTCCCGGCCGCGTACAGCTCGTGGTGTCTACGCCAAAGTTTTGCCGTGACAGGCGAGAGTCGGAGCGCACTGGGGAGGCGTTGCTGACTTCGGGCAGGTTCAACTCGTGGCGCAGCCGGTTGGCGGACAGGGCGTCAATTTGCGCCGCCAGATAGTGAGCGCGGTGGTAGTACAATTCGGCCGTTTGTCGCAGCCCTTTTGTTTGCCTTTGAGCGCGTGCCACCATCTCAGTCATCTGCTGCAAATTGGCTAAAGGCTGCTGGCGGTGGGTCGTGTCCATCAAGATCCGTCCAGGTTCCGTGCGCCGACTTGTGCCTCCATCACCGCCCTTTTAGCGCCGCCGTAAACGTCCCGGCCAGGACGATGGGCACGCCCCGACTCCGTGCCTGGGACGTTGATTTCCAGCGCTCCCAGCATATTCAGCGCCAGGGCAAAGCAGACAATGGCGACGAGTTCGTAGCCCCAGCTATGCAGCCCGGTAAAGGCGCTGCCCAGCAGCGCGGCCGTCACGCCTAGAATCATAAACGTGGTCGCCAGCCCCACAGCGAAGCCCAGAAAAAGGGCAAAGCACGGCCGCGCGTGGGCGTTGTCGTACCGCCGACCTAGCCTGCCAGCAGCGGAATCATGGCGATATTGCAGGGGCCAATATTGGTGACAATGCCGCCGAGAAAGACGAGGCCAAAAGCGATGAGCCGGCCATGGTGGTATCAATTTCCATCAGGCAGGTTCCCCGGTTTAGCGGCGGCGTGAATGGCTGGACGGTGCGGGTTGTAGATGGGGCGCGGCCGTTTCCACGCTTATCAGCAACAGCAGCGTCATCAGTACGGCTGAAGTCAGGCACCAGGCGCAGACCGCGCCGATGACAAAGGGTTCCAGGTAGGTGAGGTAGATGGAGAAGAACACGCCAAAAGCGCTCATCGCCAGCAAGGCCAGCGCTGCCCGCTTATCACCCTGCCATTGGCCCCAGGCCCAGGCGGCCAGAATGGCGACGTAGCCCAGAACACCCAGGACGCCAATGGGGATGCCAAAGAGATAGGCGTATTCGCTGGTTTGCACGGCGTTGCAATCGCCGACCGGGCCGCAGACGGCGGCGACGGCCTGGGTTTCCACGTAGGCCAGGTAAGCGGCCACGCCCAGGCCAAGCACAGCCAGAATGGGCAGCACGGTCTGGATCCAGGTCGGGGGCGGCTTCCTTATTTTCCCCTGTCTGGCCTGCCACAGGCGCACGGCCGTATAACCCAGCGCCAACACCATGCCAATGAGGATCATCACCGCCAGTAGAAAGCCGTCACGGGCGGGTGGGGCGGCTGTGGCTGCCGGCTGGGGTAAATTCTCTGGCGTGAGCAGGGACGCGGCCGGTGCTGGGGCAACGGCCGTTTCTACAGGAACGGCCGTTTCTAACTCCGGCAGAAACCATTCCAGCCCCGGCGCCTGCGGCCAACCGACGCCGCCCGCCGCCAGATGGCGCTCAATCAGGTCGGGTAATTCGGCCGGAATCTGGGCAGAACCAATGAGAACGGCGTCGCCTATTAAAAGAAAAGGCACGCCAATGGCTTCTCGCGGTGCGCCCAGGGCCGCGCCCAGGTCAAACAGGTGATCAAACTCTTCGGCGTTGGTCAGTTCAATCAGTTCTAGCTGCCACTGGTCGCCATATTTCTCGGCCAGCGGCGGCAGCACATTTTCTTTGACCCAGGCGCAGTGGCCGCAGCCTTCCATCCAGAACATGACGGCTTTGACGGTGGGTTGTTCCTGGGCGTGGCTGGGGGAGGGGGCAACGGCCGTTGTGCTTATCAGCAAGCCAAGCAGCAGCAGAATAACAAAATACCACTTTATCTTTCTATTTTTTTTCTTCATCATTCATCCTTTATACGCGCTGATCAGGTAGGCGTTGGCGTCGCGCCACGCTTCTGTAATTTGGCTGAAACCGGCCTGTTGGAGCGCCTGTTTGATTTGATCCGGCCAGACGCGGTGGTCGCCGGGCGGGCCAGATTGGTCGGCGGCATCGGGCCGCCATTCTAAAATGGCGACCCATCCACCAGGACGGGCGACGCGCAGCATTTCAGCGGCTAAATCGCCCTCGACTTCGTGGTAAACAAAAGCGGTCCAGATGAAATCGGTAACGGCCGTTGCCAATCCAATCTCCGGCAGTTCCCCCAAAACGGGGATGACGCGCGCCGGGGGCAGCCCACGCCGATAATCTGAATTAACATGCGGAATTCTCCAGTTCAAACAGGCGGTGAACGGCCGTTTCTTTCATGCGACAAGATGACGCTTTCGGGATGTTCAATTGATTGACCAACACGCCATCCACCAAAATACCCGGCGATGAGCGCAGCTCATATTCAGCCATCATTTGTTGCCCTTTTTCCGTCTCCAGGTCAATGGGTGTATACGCAACCTGATTTTCGTCCAGGTAGGGCAGCACTTTCTGGCTGCGGCGGCAGTTGGCTGCCGGTAAGATGACAATCTCTTTCACAGGTTTTCCCTGTTGGTGAGATTGGTCCAATCTCCAAGATTGGACCAATCTCTACGTGGTCGGTTCGCCTTGAGCCGTATTATACTTCTCGCAGTAGGTGCGCGGCATCTCTTTGCTCTGGTGCAGCAGCTTTTCGTCGCGGACGAGCTGCCGCACGTAGTCAGCGGCAGGGAACTCGATGGCTTCGCGGGTGCAGCCGATCATGTACATCATCGGCTGCACCACGACCGGCACGTTGCGCTCGTAATCAAAGCTATAGACGCCCCGCCCACAGGAGATGGCGCACAGCCCGCAGCCCACGCAGCGGTCGGCGACGATAGGTCGAACAGCCCCAGGACCGGCGTGGCGATGGGGACCACCCCCAGTCCCTTCATGCCGGCGACAAACGAGAGGGTAAACAAGATGATAGTGATGACGACGTATAACATGGTGGCTCCTACAGACTACCGAAACAACCGGCAGCGCCGCCAACGCCCACTTCCACACCCCGACTTAATGTTTTTTCGCACGGTTTCGGTCTGTAAAAGAGCATCATGGCTCCGGCAAAAACCAGAAAGGCGGCAAACAGTCCCAGCAGCAGACGACGGTCTACATAGGGCGTCAGTCGCGCGCCAAAGGGGGCCAGGAGTACGGCCGTTATCAGCCCCGGCAGCCCCAGCCGCCAATTCACCAGCCCGCTGCGCCAGTAGTTGACAGAGGCAAACATCAGGCTGACCACATTGAGAAGAAGGGCAACGGCCGTGGCCTCAGCCAGCGGCACGCCCATGTAATAAAACAACGGTACAAAGAGGAACGCCGCCCCCAGGCCGGCCATCGCCATTAGTCCTGAAAAGAAAAAGACGACAACGGCGTTCACCAGGTAAAACATGGCGCTCAACTCGTTCATGGTGCTGTGCAACCGGCACAGTCCAACCAAAGCGGCTGGCCTTCTACCAACCGAAGGTAAGGCTCGGCTACCAGCTCACCGCAGCCGGTGCACACGGCAAAACGAATGATTTCCGCCGGTTCCTGCCAGTCGTAAGCCACTACTGGTCCCACCGTCATGATTTGTTCTGCTGGCGCGTCCCAGATTAGATTGACCAGTTCCAACTGTTCCGCTTCCGGGATTTGCGTCGGCGGTACGCCAGCCGAGCGCTTCTGCATGAAGGCCGATTCCTTGATTTGCTTTTGCAGCGTCGGTTTATAGGCCACGTGCACCGCTTTCTTGTGCGCCTTGTCAATCAGCGTCAATGCCAGTTTGCCTTTGGGGTCTTTGCTGATGTTACCCTTGCCAAAGGTGCAGCCGGTGGTGTTTGGACCAATCTGCATTAACGAACAATAAAGTTAAAGAGATAGCCGGTGAAAACAATTGCCGTGCCAACGATACCGATAAACATCATGATCAGGGGCGTCTTGATTACGCGCTTCAATATGAGCATCTCCGGCAGGCTGAGGGCCACCACCGACATCATGAAGGCCAGCACCGTGCCCAACGCCGCGCCTTTGGCCATCAGGGCGGAGACCACCGGGATAATGCCGGCGGCGTTGGAATAAAGCGGGATGCCTAACAAAACGGCCGCCGGCACTGCCCACCACGAACTGCGCCCCATAATGTTGGCGAGATAATCTTCCGGCACAAAGCCATGAATGGCGGCGCCGATACCAATGCCTATAATGACGTAGGGCCACACCTTGCCCACGATTTCTTTGGTGCTGCCGCCAGCATCGCGGATGCGGTCGTCCCAGGTGGGCTTGTAGGTGACGCCTGTATGTGGTCCGGCTTTGATCTGCCAGACAAAATCTTCCACGTAGCGTTCTGGTTTCAACCGGCCAATAATCATGCCGCCGATGATGGCGATGAGCAGACCGCTGACCATATACAGCCCGGCGATTTGCCAGCCAAACATGCCAAAAAGCATGGCTAAGGCGATTTCATTGACCATGGGCGTGGCAATGAGAAAGGAAAAGGTGACGCCCAGCGGCACGCCGCTCTCGACAAAGCCGATGAACAGGGGCACGGCCGAGCAGGAACAAAAGGGCGTGATGACACCCAAGCTGGCGGCCAGGACGTTGCCTACGCCTTCGCGTTTGCCACCCAGCGCCGCCCGCGCCTGTTCCGGGGTAAAGAAAGAGCGGGCCATGGTGATAAGGAAGATCATGCCGGCCAGCAGCATGAGAATTTTGGGCACGTCGTAAAAGAAAAAATTGACCGACTGCCCCAGGTGGGACAAGGGCGACAAACCGATGACGGTGTACGTGAGCCAGTCGGCAAAGTTTTGCAGTTGGCCCCAGGCCAGCCACCAGAGAACGGCCAGGGCAATAACCAGAGTCGGCAGCTTCCAGCCTTGTTTGGGTTGTGAAGTGGTGATTTGTTCTGTTGTTGTGGACATCAATACTGCTCCTCAATCAGTTTTGTATTTTGCGCCGGTGGTGCCGGCGAATAAGTCAATTTCTGGGTCGTGACCAGCGGTTCCTTCCGGGCCGCACAGATGCATTTGCAAGGTGACGCGGGTTGGATTTAGGAAGTCACCCAGCCATTGATGTATCGCGGCTAGAGTGGACACATCGGCTTGATAATAAATCCAACGGCCGTCCACGGCGTCACGCCTATCTTGCACCAACCCGGCCTGGCGCAGCACCTTCAGGTGGTGGGAAAGGAGATTGGCGGGCAATCCCAATTCCTCGGTCAACCAGCCATTGCAGGATGTACCGCGCAGCAGCGCAGCGAAAATACGCAGGCGGTTGGGGTCAGAGAGGGCCTTGAGAACGGCCGTCATGTTTTCTGGCACTAGTTCGTTTTCCATATCTTCCATGTTCATGATCTCACCCCAAATGCCTGTCGGAGCTGTCGTCAGGCAGAAAAGATTCAGTATCTATTGAAATAACTTCACTGGGAGTATATGCCTGTGTTGGTGGCAAGGTTCAGTGACATCTATCACAGGAAAATGTGACAAATGTAACAATTCAATAGGTATTGTACTATTTTAGCGACGACACTTGAGAAGTTCATCTACTTGCTGACTTCACTGACTAGAAAAGAAAGGGAGAGCATTGTCTGATATGCGAGCGACCTGGCAGCTAAGGAACAAGAGTTAATTAACTTACCCGCTGTGGCCGGTCTGCTGACAGGCCACAGCAAATGGACAAGTTATTTAAGTGCCATTCCTAAGTTGACCCCAAGGGGCTGTGTCTGTGGGTTTTGTGGGCAAGGTGGTGTGGCGGAACGGCCGTTGGTTGGCGGCCAAAGTCAGCCGATGGGTGGTTGAAAGCAACCAGAATTCATACACGACACGCAGCCAAAATCTTGTCCATATAGTTGCAATATGTACGTTTTTTAAGGGATCGCCGCGCAACCATTGCCGAAACTCACCTATTGGCACACAATCGGCTGGACTGGCTCTGTTTGAGAGAACGGGAGACTGGGAGAAGGGGAGAAGGGGAGACTGGGAGAACGGGAGACTTAGAGTTTTTATGGTTGATTCACACATGGAACAAGCAAAATCGCCGGGTTTCTGGCAAAAGCACGGCACAAAAATTGCCGCCCTGCTCTTTTGGCTGGTGGTGGTAGGCGGTTACTATGCCTATGCCCGCCAAAATGGACTGACCCTTGAAGAAAGCGTGACCAACATCGCCAATTGGGTGACCGGCAGTGTCTATGGGCCGCTGTTGTATATGGTGCTGTATGCGATACGGCCGTTGCTCTTCTTCCCCGCCACCATCCTCACCCTGCTCGGCGGCTTCCTTTTTGGGCCAATTGGGATCATTTACACCATTATCGGCAGCAATGCCTCGGCGATGGTGGCCTTTGGCGTGGGCTGGTTCTTTGGCAAAAATGTACTGAACAAGGAAGAAGACGCCGGGGTCATCCAACGATATACCCAGCGGATGCGCGACAACAGTTTTGAAACCGTCCTGATTATGCGCCTCATCTTCCTGCCCTATGATTTGGTCAACTACGCTTCTGGCTTCCTGAAAATTAGTTGGAAAGCGTTCCTGGCGGCAACGGCGATTGGCTCGATTCCGGGTACCATCTCCTTTGTCCTGCTGGGTGCGTCGTTTGGCACGCTGGATGAGCTGCTGGCGGGGGAGATTCAGGTCAATCCGGCAACGGCCGTTGCCTCTGTGCTGCTCATTGGGGTCAGTCTGGCTCTGTCGCGCTATGTGAAAAAGCGGGAAGCGGGGAGAGGGGAAGACGGGGAGAACGGGAGACAAGGAGAACGGGAGTAATGGTTAAGCGAATTGAGGTTGCCCCTTTTGATGAATATAACCGGGTGCTGGTGCAGAATGCGCATCCGGCCGACTGGCAGAACCCGACGCCAGACAGCCGTTACAATCTGCTCGTCATCGGTGGCGGGTCGGCGGGATTGGTGGCCGCAGTGGGCGCGGCCGGTGTGGGGGCGAAGGTCGCCCTCGTGGAAAAGCATCTGCTCGGCGGCGACTGTCTGAACGCCGGTTGTGTCCCGTCCAAAACCATCTTGCGCTCGGCCAAAGCGGTGGGCGACATTCGCCGGGCGGCTGAATTAGGTGTGCATGTGGGCGAGGTGACGGTGGATTTTGCGGCCGTCATGGAACGGATGCGCCGCATTCGCGCCGACATCAGCCACCACGATGCGGCGCAACGCTTCCGCGATTTGGGCATAGATGTGTATCTAGGCGAGGGACAGTTTACGGGGAAGCATACGTTTGAGGTAGACGGCCGTACCATCACCTTCAGCAAAGCAGTCATCGCCACCGGTGCTCGCGCCGCCTTCATCCCCATTCCCGGCCTGCAAGAGACGGGCTACATCACCAACGAAGGGGTGTTTGAACTGACCGCGCTCCCGAAACGGCTGGCCGTCATCGGTGCAGGGCCGATTGGGTTGGAGATGGGGCAGGCGTTTGCCCGTTTTGGCAGTGAGGTGGCTATTTTTGATATTACGGCCGTTGTCGGGGCGCAACGTGATCCCGAAGCCGCCGGACTCATCCTCACGGCACTGGCGGCGGATGGCATCCAATTCTTCCTCGAAAGCCAGACGCAAAAAATCGAGCGCGTGGGGGGCGAGAAAATCATCACCTTCACCCACGCCGGGCAGGCCGAAACGCTGGCGGTGGATGAGATTTTGCTGGCCGCCGGCCGTCGCCCGAACATTGAAGGGTTGAATTTGGAAGCGGCGGGGGTGGCCTATACCAAGAAGGGCGTCACCGTCAACGACCGCCTGCAAACGAGTAATCCGGCCATTTACGGCGCGGGGGATGTGGCAATCCCAGCCCAGTTTACGCACACGGCCGATGCCACCGCCCGCATTGTGGTGCAAAATGCCCTCTTTTTGGGGCGCAAAAAGTACAGCGACCTGATCATCCCGTGGACGATCTACACCGACCCGGAAGTCGCCCATGTCGGGCTGTCCGCTTATGATGCGGAGGCGCAAGGGATCGCGGTGGACACCTTTGCCTTTCAGGTGGAAGATACGGATCGAGGCCGCGCCGATAGCGATGATGGCTTTGTCAAAATTTACGTCCGCCAAGGAACGGATAAAATTGTCGGGGCGACGATTATCGCCCGCCACGCGGGCGAGATGATTAGTGAAATCACGACGGCGATGATGGCTGGGGCCGGGTTATCTACGATTGCCCAAACCATCCACCCGTACCCCACGCAGGCGGAAATCATCAAGAAAGCGGCCGATAGTTGGAATCGCACCCGCTTTACGCCGACGGTGGCGAAGTTGTTTGCGAAATGGCTTAGTTGGCAAAGATAGACAGGGAGAACGGGAGACAGGGAGACAAGGAGACTTGGAGACTTGGAGACCTTCTCCCGTTCTCCCCGTCTCCAAGTCTCCCGTTCTCTTCAAAAAAGGAGTTGGTATGAAGAAAATAGCGTTATTGTTGCTCATTCTGTCGTTGGCGGCGTGTGGGGGGGAAACGGCCGTTACCGAACCCACCCCATCTACCCCTGTCACAACCATTGTTGAATCCGCGCCGGAAGGGGCCGCGCCGCCACCCGGTTATGAAGGGCAAACATGGGCGGATATTTTGGCTGAGGCCGAAGGGCAAACAGTCAATTTTTATATGTGGGGTGGCAGTGACCTGATTAACAGTTGGGTGACGGGGTATGTGGCAACGGCCGTACAGGAGCAATACGGCATCACCCTGAACATGGTGCCCATCGTTGATGCCACCGAATACATCAACAAAGTGCTGGGCGAAAAAGAGGCCGGGCGCGACAGCGACGGCACTGTAGATTTGGTCTGGGTCAACGGCGAGAACTTCCGCACCATGCGGCAAGGCGATCTGCTCTACGGCAATTGGTCCCAATTTTTGCCCAGCGCCGCCTATGTCAATTGGGCTGATCCCAGCGTTGCCAACGACTTTGGCTTTGCCGTAGACGGCTACGAATCCCCCTACGGCAAGGCGCAATTTGTGATGATCTACGACAGCGCCCGCGTGCCGGAACCGCCACGCACCATCCCCGCGCTAATCGAGTGGATTAAGGCCAATCCCGGCCAATTCACCTACGCCGCGCCGCCCGACTTCACCGGCAGCGCCTTTGTGCGCCACATCTGCTACCACGCCGCCGGTGGCTACGAAACCCTGCTGGGCGAATTTGATCAGGCGGTGTTTGACGAAAAATCGGCCGCTTGCTGGGCGTTGTTAAACGAGATTGAGCCGTTCTTATGGCGCGAAGGGCAAACCTACCCGGAAAATCGCGCCCGCCAGATTGATCTGTTTGCCAACAGCGAAGTGAGCTTTGACATGGCGTACAACCCGGCCGAGGCGAGTAGTTTGGTGGAGAACGGCCGTTACCCCACCACCACCCGGACCTTCGTCTTCGATAGCGGCACCATCGCCAACACCCACTACGTCGCCATCCCCTATAACTCCCCCAACAAAGCGGCGGCGATGGTTGTCGCCAACTTCCTGCTCTCGCCGGAAGCGCAATTAAGCAAAGCCCAACCGGAAAATTGGGGCGATCTGCCCGTTCTCGACCCGGCGTTATTATCGGCCGATTGGCAGAGCCAATTTGCGGCCATCCCGCGTGGCACAGCCACCCTCTCTACCGAAGAGCTGGCCGCCGCCCGCCTGCCAGAACTACAAGCACCTTGGCTGACGGCGTTTGAGCAAGGCTGGCAGGAATGGGTGTTGCAGAGATGACAAGGTGACAAGGTGAAGGATGGTTTCCGACCTCTCCTCACTACTCTCCTGTGCTATGAAAAAGTTTTCAATCCTACTTATGCTTGCGCCCTCACTAATGGTGATCATTTTGCTGTTTGGAGGAGGGCTGTGGTTGGCGTTGCGGCAAAGTTTAGGTACTGTACCGGGTAGTGGGATGAGTGAATTGAGCTTGGAGGCGTATCGACGGGTGTTTAATGACCCGGCGTTTGGCCGTTCGTTGTTGTTGACGGTGTGGATTGCCGGGGTGAGTACGGCCGTATCCACCCTTCTCGCTCTTATTGCCGCCCTTACTTTGCGCCGCGCTTTTCGCGGCAAGCGCGTGGCGGCCTTTATCTTTCAATCCAACCTGCCCATTCCCCATCTGGTGGGGGCCATTGGCATCCTCTTTCTTTTTTCGCAGAGCGGCTTTCTGGCGCGGTTGGGACATACGCTGGGGCTAATTCAGGTTCCGGCCGATTTTCCGGCGCTGGTATTTGATCCGTATGCCATCGGCATTATTCTGGAATACGTGTGGAAGAGCAGTGTCTTTATGGGCATCATTTTGCTGGCGGCCATGCAAACCATTGGCGAAGATTATGAGCAAGCGGCGCAAACATTGGGGGCCAACCAGTGGCAACGATGGCGATTTGTGCTATTACCACTCTTACGCCCCAGCATCTTGTCGGCCTCCATTCTGGTTTTTGCCTTCACCTTTGGCGCGTTTGAAGTGCCGCTGTTGCTTGGCGCACGCTACCCATCCGCCCTTCCGGTGCTGGCCTACCGGCTCTACACCGATGTAGACCTGAATGCCCGGCCCGAAGCAATGGCGTTAAGCATCATCATCGCCGCGCTGATTACGATGTTGATTTTGGTTTACATGCAACTTTCTAAAAGCAGACCGTGAGAACTGGAGAACATGAGACAAGGAGAGGGTCTCCAAGTCTCCCCTTCTCCTTGTCTGGAAATGAATGAGTGACTATGACAACAACAAACTACGATATAGCCATCATCGGCTCTGGCATTGGCGGATCGGCGTTGGCGGCGATTTTGGCGCGGCATGGGCAGCGGGTGGTGGTGTTTGAGGCAAAGGCGCACCCGCGCTTTGCCATTGGCGAATCGCTGATTCTGGAAACGTCGGAGATGATGCGGGCGTTGGCTCATTTTTATGATGTGCCGGAGCTGGCTTACTTCAGCACGGAGAATTTCTTGCCGTTTGCCGGGACGACGCACGGCATCAAGCGGCACTTTGGCTTTTTGCACCATCAGCCCGGCCAACCGCATGATATTCGCCACACCTTGCAGGCGGTGATTCCCAAAGAGCCGCATGGCCATGAGCTGCACCTGTACCGGCAGGATACCGATTATTTCATGATGAGTACGGCCGTTGCCTACGGCGCCACCATCCACCAGAACACGGCCGTACAAGACATCACCCTCCACGACGATTACGTGACCATCATCCCGGCGCAAGGAGAGCCGGTGACAGCGCAATACGTCGTAGACGCGGGCGGCTTTCGCTCCATTCTGGCGCAAAAATTCGGCGTCCGCGATTTCGACCTGCAAACCCATGCCCGGGGGATGTTCACCCATATGATCAACGTCCCCTGCTACCATGAGATTGGCGGTTCGCAGGAGCAGTATGGTCTGCCCTTCCGCATGTCCGAAGGGACACTGCACCACGTTTTTGATGGCGGCTGGCTGTGGGTGATCCCGTTCGATAACCATGCCGAATCTACCAATCCGCTGTGCAGTGTGGGGCTGCTGCTCGACCCACGCCAGCACCCGCCGCGCCCGGAACTGACGGCCGAAGAGGAGTTCTATGCCTTCATCGCCCACTATCCCACCATTGCGGCGCAGTTTGCCAACGCCCGCGCCGTGCGCGATTGGACGCGGGCGGGCCGTCTGCAATACACCTCGACGCAAGTTGTGGGCGACCGCTGGGCGCTGATGGGGCACGCCGCCGGGTTTATTGACCCGCTGTACTCGAAGGGGCTGTATACGACGTTAACGGCCGTTTTCCTCCTCGCCAATCGCCTCCTGCAAGCCCAAGAAACGGGCGACTACTCGGCCGCCGCCTTTGCCGATGTGCAAACCGTGACGCAAAATTTCGTCCGCTCTGCCGACCGGCTGGTGGCGAACAGTTACCGCGCCTTCCGTGATTATCGGTTGTGGCAGGTGTATGCGGTGATGTGGCTGTTGGGCGCGTATACGGAATTGGTGAAGCTGAACATGATGCGGGCGCAAGCCGGTGATGACCGGCAGGCGTATGTGGACCAATTGGTGACGCTGAAGCTGGTGGGCGGGGGTTATGCCGAATTTGAGGCAGTGGCGGCGCGGGTGGATGGGATGATGGAGGGGGTGGATGTGGCCGATGAGGCGGCGGTGGCAACGGCCGTTGCCGAAATCAACCACATCTTCCGCTCGCTGGATTGGATTGCCGATCCGTTTTTGGCGTTGCTGGATGGCAAAACCTACCTGCCCAAGAACAAATTGCGCCTCAGTTTGCTCAAACCGGGGGCGGGCTTTATGCGGAGTGGGGCGTATAAGGCGCACTTTTTTGGCGATTTAACGCTGCGCGATTTGCTGGTCTATGGGGTGCAGGAGAAGGCGCGGTATGCGCGGCCGGTGTTGGCACGACGGAAGAAGAACGGGAGAGCGGGAGACGGGGAGAGGGGGAGAGGGTAGTGCAGACGTATTCGCATGGGTTGATAACGGCCGTTTTCGGGCGCAAATTCTCTCGTGATAAGCGGGCGGCTTTGCTGGCTGGCTCCGTTGCGCCGGATGTGCCGTTGGGCTTGCTCAGTGTGGGCTATGTGCTGGATCGGCGGTTTGTGCGCCCCCATTTGCCCGACAAAACGCGCTGTAGCCACACCTATAACGACCCCTACTTCCACAATCCGTGGTGGATTGCCGCGCACAACAGCTTGCACGCCCCCCTGCCCCTGCTGGCGTTGGGGCTGATTGGCTACGGCTGGCGGCGTACCGGCTGGGGGAATTGGCTCTTTTGGTTTGCGGTGGGTTGTGCCGGGCATACGGCCGTAGACATCTTCACCCACGCCGACGACGGACCAGCAGTCGCCTTTCCCCTCGATTGGCACACCCGCTTTCGCTCTCCCATCAGCTATTGGGACACCGCCCATCACGGCCGTACCTTCCGCCTGTTGGAGCATCTGCTGGATCTGTTGCTAATCGCCTATTTACTCTGGAAACGGTTATGAGAACGGGAGACAAGGAGACGGGGAGACTTGGAGACAAGGAGATGGGGAGACTTGGAGACAGGGAGACAAGGAGATGGGGAGACGTTCTCCCGTTCTCCCGTTCTCCCCGTCTCCCGTTCTCCCCGTCTCCCGTTCTCCTTGTCTTCATTCTGCTCGGTGTAGTCGCGCCCCTTGTGCCGCTGGTCATCTGGTCGTTTGCCCATCGTTGGTTTTTCCCGGCCGTTCTACCAACCGAATGGAGTTGGCGGGCGTGGGCGTATCTGGCTTCGCCAGCCTCGCAGGTGAACAAGGCGATGGTCAACAGCGTGACGGTGGCGCTGGCGGTGACGGCGCTATCGGCGCTGATTGGCTTGCCCGCTGGTCGGGCATTGGGCTTGTATGAGTTTCGCGGCAAAACGGCCGTCCTCTTCCTCATCCTCGCCCCGGCCATCATGCCCATGATCGCCGTTGTGATGGGCATCCACATCGCCTTTTTGCGCGTAGGGCTGGCCGACACCTGGCTGGGCGTGGTGTTGGTGCATTTGGTGCCGGTCATGCCCTACATGGTGCTGGTGCTGACGGCCGCTTTTGCCAACTACGACCTCGATTATGAAGGGCAAGCGCGAACCTTGGGCGCACGGCCGTTACAGGTTTTCCGTCACATCACCCTGCCCGCTATTTGGCCGGGGCTGATGGTCGGCTCGCTGTTCGCCTTCCTCATCTCGTGGAGCCAATACCTGCTGACGCTGATCATCGGCGGCGGGCAGATGATTACCCTGCCGGTGCTGCTCTTTGCCTTCGCCAACAGCGGCGACAATGCGATTACGGCCGCGCTGAGTTTGCTTTTTATTGCCCCGGCGCTGCTGCTCTTTTTGTTGACGGCGCGGTATCTCACGGGGCGAAATGTGGCGATGGTTTGAGGGAGAGGGGGAGAACGGGAGACTGGGAGACAAGGAGATGGGATTTTGACGGAAGTAGAGTTGGTTGGGTTGAATAAGCGGTATGGGAATCAGCAGGCGGCGGCGGTGGTGGATTTGTCGTTGACAATGCCGGGCGGGCAGATTACGGCGTTGTTGGGGCCGTCGGGCTGTGGCAAGACGACGGCGTTGAAGATGATTGCCGGATTGCTGACCCCCACCAGCGGCGACATTTTGTTCGAAGGCCGTTCCATCCTGCCCATCCCCGCCGAGCAACGAGGCGCAGTGATGGTCTTCCAAAACCACCTGCTCTTTCCCCACATGAGCGTCGCCGACAATGTGGCCTTTGGCCTAAAAATGCGCGGCGAGACCAAAGCGGTGATTGAGCGGCGCGTGGCCGAGATGTTGGAGTTGGTGCGTTTGCCCGGTTACGGCCGTCGCCAACCCCATCAGCTCTCCGGCGGGCAAAAGCAGCGGGTGGCGTTGGCGCGGGCGCTCATCGTCCAGCCCAAAGTGCTATTGCTCGATGAGCCGCTCTCCAATCTGGACGCCCATCTGCGCAACGAAATGCGCGACCTCATCTTTAACCTCCAGCGGCAGTTGGGCATCACGACCATCGTCGTCACCCATGATCAGGAGGAGGCGGTGATTTTGGCTGACCGCATCGCCCTGATGTTTGACGGCGTGTTACAGCAGGTGGGCGAGCCGAATGATTTTTACGAACGGCCGTACACCGAACCCATCGCGCGTTTCTTTGGCGGCGTCAACTTCATTCCCGGCCATAAACAGGGAGCGCGGGTAGAAACCAGTCTGGGTGTATTTCGGGCAGACGACGGCGACCATCTGCCCGATGGCCCCGTTAAGCTAACCATTCGGCCCGAAAACATACAATTTAGCCAAGGCCCCCAAGGTGAAAACAGCATACCGGGTTCCATTCTGAGCCATGTGTACGCCGGAACACACACCCGCTTCAAAATTGCCACGGACGATGTGGCCTTGCCACCGCTGGAAGTGGTGGCTGATGCCACCAGTCAACGGCGCCATCGAGATAACGAGAAAGTCCATATGCACTTGCCGACAGCCAAAATTTGGCTGTTGCCCAATGAGAAGGGAGCCGATGAATAGAGAAAAAACTATTTTGATCACCGGAGCGACTAGCGGAATTGGGTTGGAATTGGCGCGGTTGTATGCGCGGCAAAGTGGGCGGCTGGTATTGGTGGGGCGACGGCCGTTGTCCGAATTGAGCGATCCCCTGTTTACGGCCGCTACGTATTGCCAAGCCGACCTCGCGCAAGCGGAATGTGCTGAGCAAATCGCCAGCTTTTTGGCCGCACAAAGGCTTGATCGGCTCGATCTGCTCATCCACAATGCCGGTGTGGGCTATTACGGCGACATCGCCGCCCAATCGGCCGCCAGCATAGATGAACTGTTGGCGGTCAATCTGCTCGCGCCTATTCGCCTGACGTATGCGCTCTATCCGCTGCTGCGGGCGGCGCGGGGTAAAGTGGCTTTCATCAGCACGGCGGCAACGGCCGTTCCCACTGCCGATTATGCCGTGTATGGGGCTACCAAAGCGGCGCTCGAAGGGTTTGCCCGCTCCCTGCGCGTGGAGTGGCAGGGGCAAATTGCGGTGCAAACCATCCGCCCCGGCGCAACCGCTACCCCCATGCACGCCAAATTGGGCATCCCGCTGGAGAAGATGGATTGGCGCAAATTCCCCTCCGCTGAGGAAACGGCCGTCCAGATCGCCCGCGCCATCAAGCCAAACAAACGGCAGGCCACCATCGGCCTGAATAATCAACTGCTGACGTTTGCGGGGCGGAACGGCCGTGTTGTCCTCGACCCGCTTTTGAGAAGACAAGGAGAACGGGAGACTAGGAGAACGGGAGAACGGGAGAACGGGAGAAGGTCTTCCCGTCTCCTTGTCTCCTTGTCTCCTTGTCTTATTACTGGGGCGGCGGATGGCATTGGCCGGGCATTGGCGTGGGAATTTGGCCGCGCCGGGTATGCGGTGATTGGGGTGGATGTAGACGCAACACGAGCGGCAGTGACGGCGGCGGAACTGCAACAGGCGGGGCTGACGGCGCACTTTATCACGGCCGATTTAAGTAAGGATGATGATTTGGCGCGGCTGGTGGAAGAGATACGGCCGTTTGCCCCCCTGCAATGCCTCATCCACAACGCCGGTATCAGCGCCGTCGGCCGGTTTGAGCAGGTTGAGTTAGCCGCGCAAGAGCGGGTCATCGTTGTGAACTTACGCGCTCCTTTGCAGTTAACGGCGATGTTGGCGCGGGAAGGGTTGCTGACTGATGATGTCACTGTCGGCTTGTTGTCGTCGTTGTCCCATTACGCCAGCTATCCGGGAGCGGCCGTGTACGCCGCCAGCAAAGATGGGGTCGCCCATTATGCCCGCTCGCTTGCCGTCGCTTGGCCGCCAGCCCACACGCTGACCGTCTTTCCCGGCCCCACACGCACCGCCCACGCCCGCCGCTACAGCCCCGACAACAGCCGGGAAGCGAAGCGAATGCCGCCAGAGCAGGTGGCTGAGGTAATTGTGCGCGGGGTACGGAACGGCCGTCGCCGCATCATTCCCGGCGTGGGCAATCAGGTATTGGCCGTGGCGGGGCATCTATTCCCCCGCCTGCTGGAGTGGAGCATGAAGAAGGCGATTTTGGAGAAACTGGATGAGAATGGGAGAACGGGAGACAAGGAGATGGGGAGATGATTGATGAGCAGATGCGGTTGGTGAAGGAGAAGGTGTTTGCGCCGGTGGCACGGCGGTTTTTGGGTGTGCGTCCGTGGGTGTTTTCCCTGTTGGGTTTATTGATGGGCGTGGCGGCGGCGGTGGCCTTGTGGCAACAGATTTATTGGTTGGGAATGCTGTTTTGGTTTTTGAATCGGGCGTTTGATGCGCTGGATGGTTCGGTGGCGCGGATGGCCGGGGAGCAGAGTGATTTTGGCGGTTATCTGGATATTTTGCTCGATTTTGCCACCTATGCGCTGATTCCGATGGGGCTGGCTCTGGGACGGCCGTTGCCGGAAAACCTCATCGTCCTCAGCTTTTTACTGGCGACGTTCTATGTCAACGCCGCCTCGTGGATGTATCTGGCGGCCATTCTGGAAAAAAGCCGCCACATCCCCGGTCATCGGTTGACAACGGTGACCATGCCCACTGGTATCATCGGCGGCACAGAAACGATTATCTTTTACACTGTGTTTATCCTCTTTCCCGCCTGGCTGTTCTGGCTTTTTAGCCTGATGGCGTTGCTGACCGCCCTGACGGTCGTGCAGCGGCTCATCTGGGCGGCACGGCATGTTTGAAGAGACGGGGAGAACGGGAGACAGGGAGACAAGGAGAGGGTCTCCCTGTCTCCCATTCTCCAAGTCTCCCGTTCTTCCCATAAAAAGGAGTGTGACAAATGGCTCGACTGAAAACAGGGCAACCGGCCCTCAATGTGACCTTAGCAACGCTCGACGGCCGTTCGGTGGCGCTGGCTGATTATTGGGGCAACGGCCGTTCTTGCTTACTCCTCTTCCTCCGTCATCTGGCCTGACTGCCTTGCCGGGATCATGTGGCGCAGTTTGTGGCACATCAGGCAGAATTTGTGACATTGCAGGCCAATGTTGTGACCATCTCGTTCGGCACGGCGTATTGGTCGCAGGTCTGGTTGCAGGAAACAGGCTCCCCTTTCCCGTTTTTAATAGATGCGGATCGCGTGGCTTACCATGCCTACGGGCTGGAATCTTCCGTGTTCCGCTCGTGGAGCCCGGCCAATTTATGGTATTACACAAGGGCTGTCATGCAAAAGCGGGAAACGTTTGGCAAGCGGGGCAACCCGCATCAATTGGGCGGCGATTTCATCATTGACCCGCAGGGTATTGTGCGGCTGGCGCATCCCAGCCGGGAGCCGACGGATCGGCCGTCGCTGAACGAGGTGTGGCGCGCACTACAACAAATCAACGCGCAATTGGGTTGATTAAACCTGAGATGAAATGGTCAGCGGCCGTTGTCTGCCCTTGGTACCACATCAACCTGAAGCGCTTTGGCTGGGGCGGATGGGATGTGCTGAACCTGCTGCCAATCTCTCTGGCGCTGGCTTTTGTGTGCAGCCGTTTGCATTGCAGTCGCCCGGCAAAACGGCCTGACTGCGGCGAAGGTTTAGGATTTTAAGCGGCAGGTTGGTTGTGGAAGTTGTTGAGGGTGGCGCAAACGGTGGACAGAGAAGGGTCGTTTGGCAAACAAAAGTGGTTGTAGATTTTAGGGAATGAAGAGATGTTAGGTGGGAACGGCCGTTGGCGTTAGCAAAAGTGGTGGAGGGAGAATCGGCCGTTTTCCATTAAAATATGCAGCAACACTCAGCGCCGTTATCGGCCAAGTCAGTCAGCTTCGGCGCAGGTTTTAACAATTTTCGCTCAGACACAAAGGCAAGCGACAGGCGGGCAGGCCAGATACTCTGGATCACTTACCTTTTGAGAAGCGCCTTTATGTTAAGTAATCACACAACTTAGGGTTCATATGTTTTTAACCTGGTGAGATTGGACCAATCTCCAAGATTGGTCCAATCTGGAAACTCCAAAGTTAATTGCAAACGAACCCTTAGTTATTCACACAGGTAATGGAGATAGGAATGAAAACCGTTAAGATTCCATCGACTCTTCATGAGGTCTTTGGGAAAGAATCCACGCTTGTTGAAATGCTGCTGATTATGTTTTTTAGTGTCGGAGCAACTTGTGTCGTGTTCGCCAGTACCAAGGTTGAGTGGGAGGCGTTAGCAGCATGGAGGATTATCGTTATCTTAGTCCTGGCATTTGATATTTTTGCAGGGTTCATTGCAAACTTAACGTTTTCCACGAATGCGTTTTACCAGGCATCCAACAAAGCTCGCATGGCTTTTTTTGCTATCCATATACAGCCATTGATCTTTGTGTTTTTGACCGACAGTTCCCGTTCGCTCGGGATTGGCCTCTGGATTTACACAATACTTGCCGCACTATTGGTTAATAAACTCAAAGGTTATCCTGCACAGCGCGTCATTGCGGGGGCTTTGGTTGGACTGGGTTTGATAGGGTTAGTATTGTTTTCAGATAGAATCACGGTCTGGTTGCTGCTGGTGTTAGCCTTTTATCAATTGAAGGTCATCTATAGCTTTGCCGTCGATCATGACGCACCGAGGACTGTATGAGCCAATTTCAGGATGGTGTGCATAGTGTGTCGTTGTCTTTGGATAAAGCGCTTACCGTTCAGGCGATAGATATTCTCACACCCGCATTTCAGCATGGCCCCTTGATTCAGAACCTGTTTCCGCACGAAACGGCGCTTCGAAGCAGAATGTTTTTCCATTATCTTTTGCGAAAAAAGTGACTTGCTCGATGAAAAGTTATTTGGCATTTATGTTGATGGTGAACTGCGAGGTGTGGCATGTATTGAAGTCCCACAAGCCAAACATAGCTTTGGAAAAACATTGGCCTTCGTGGTTGAATCCATAAAACCGGTCTTCAAAATGTCACTTCGAAGATTCATTCTCCTTAATAACTATATGAAAACAACGCTCTCATCACGTCCGGAAGATCCTCATCACTACCTCGTTCTTATCGGGGTTGATCCTGCACTGCAAAAACAGGGTGCGGGGCGCGCTCTTCTGGACCATACTCACCAACTTGTGAAAAGCAACTCAAATTCAATAGGGATTGGATTGGATACGGAAAACCACCAGAATGTTCCGTTTTATGAACATTTCGGTTATGAACTGACTGGAACGGAATTGCTTGACCTGCAAACAGGAGACGCGCCACGTTTGTGACGGGGTGGCTCAAAAAGGTTGGGTGCATCGCAGCCGCGCGCTGATGATGCGAGATCGTTAGGCAATTCAGCCAGCAAGCAAGGATACATTTTGGCCTACAAATGGCGTTGAGAAATGGACACTAACCAATCACACCTACCGAATTTGACCAGGTAAGAATATCCTATAATCCAGATGTTGGAGGAACTCAGTCATGAGAAAAGTTATTGTGCTTGAACATATCTCCCTTGATGGTGTCATACAAGCCCCAGGCGGGCCAGACGAAGATACCAGCGGCGGCTTCACGTATGGCGGGTGGATAGCGCCATACTCCGACGCGATTCTCGGAACAGCCCTAAGAAAGCAGATGAACATGCCGTTCGACCTGTTGTTAGGACGCAAAACCTTTGATATTTGGGCGCCGTACTGGCCGCAACATGCAGACATATGGCCTGGCGTCAACACGGCGACCAAGTACGTCGTCTCGAATACCATGACGTCTAGCGAATGGCAGCCGTCCGTGTTTTTAACCGGAGATATTGCCGAAAAGGTCGCCGAAATTAAACGACAGCATGGGCCGGATTTGCACGTTTGGGGAAGTGGTCATCTCATTCAGACGCTCATCAAGCATGATTTGGTTGATGTGTTCTGGCTCATGATATATCCGATAACGTTGGGCGTTGGTAAGCGGTTGTTTGCCGATGGCACGGTCCCGATGGCGTTCAAGGTGACGGAAAGCAAAGTGACCCCCAATGGCGTCATTGTTGTGAATTATGAGCGTGAAGGCGCAATCACCACCGGAAGTTGATGAATATTCGCGCCGTGTCGGACCTCTGAAGGCAGGACCAGGGTGACACATTTCATTTTCACAACGGTCCGTGCCGATCAGCAGCAAATAGAAGCCGAAAGTCATGCCTCGCTTTCACTTGCAAAGATGAGAGGCGAGAAAGAAATCGCGAGTTTACGTCAAAGTTTACAATACAAAATGACGGTACTTTACAGAAACAAGTTGTTGGTTATTTCAACTCAGGCTAATAGTTCAAGGTTCTGGTTTCTGCTAACCAATATCCAGCCGATTTGCGAGATCGCCCGGAGGAATAACAATGCCTAAACATCGAATTTTCACGACAAAATTTGCCGGGGTATATCCGTTATATATTCAAAAAGCGGAACGCAAGAATCGTACGAAAGAAGAAGTTGATCAAATCATCTACTGGTTGACTGGCTATAACCAGGCGGGATTACAGGAGCAAATCGAACAGGAAAATGATTTTGAAACCTTTTTTGCCCAAGCACCATCCATTCATCCCAGTAGTTCGCTTATCAAAGGTGTAGTGTGTGGTGTTCGCGTGGAAGAAATAGAAGATCCGCTGATGCAAAAAATACGCTATTTAGACAAGCTGATTGATGA
This sequence comes from Candidatus Leptovillus gracilis, assembly GCA_016716065.1. Taxonomy (NCBI): domain Bacteria; kingdom Bacillati; phylum Chloroflexota; class Ardenticatenia; order Promineifilales (SeqCode); family Promineifilaceae (SeqCode); genus Candidatus Leptovillus; species Candidatus Leptovillus gracilis. Next base: position 27,133 of record JADJXA010000027.1, read on the forward strand.
ACTTTCAAAAGGGAAAACGATGGAGAAGATTCTCCGGCAATAGGTGGCCAGCCATCAGAAACAGCAGCTATTGAACGTTGAAAGCAAGTTTGGTGAAATCAAACCCACCTGAACAAGAAAAATCAGTCCGCTGGCAAGTGTTGTGGATAGCAGCAAGTGTGGGATGCGCTGCTCTACAAAACATCCATCAGCCGGGAGATTAAATTGACAACAACAGAGATAGGCCGCCAACGGTTGGCCCAGCAGCGGCTGGCACACAATCAATTTCAAACCCCAGAAGAGGTGGTGGCCTGGTTGGGCGCCGTCCAGGCCCAGGATTACCCGGGTACTCTGTGGTCGCTTGGTCTGCGCCTGCAGCCGACCACAGAGCGCGTCATCGAGCAGGCGTTCGACGAAGGCCGGATTTTACGCACCCATGTCATGCGCCCTACCTGGCATTTTGTCACGCCCGCCGACATCCGTTGGCTCCTGGCGCTTACGGCCCCGCGCGTCAACGCTGTCAACGGTTACCGGGTGCGCCAGCTTGAACTGGACGATGACCAGTTCAGCCGCAGCCAGGCCGTCATCGTCAAAACTTTGCAGGGCGGCCGCACACGTACCAGGGCTGAACTGGGCGCTGTGCTGACAGAAGCTGGTATCGGCGTACAAGGTCAGCGGCTGGCTTACATCATGATGCGGGCAGAATTGGATGCAGTGGTATGCAGTGGTCCCAGGCGGAATAAACAATTCACCTATGCCCTGCTGGATGAACGCGCCCCCCAGTCCCGCAGCTTGCCGCGGGATGAAGCGTTGGCTGAACTGACCCGGCGCTACTTCACCGGTCATGGACCGGCGGCCGTGTCAGATTTTGTGTGGTGGTCGGGCTTAACAACGGCCGACGCCCGGGCCGGTCTGTCTGCGGTCGCAGCGGACCTGGTCCACATGGTAGTCGGCGGCGAGACCTATTACTTCTCGCCGACTATGCCGCCTGCCTTTCCTTCTGAGACGGCTTTCCTGCTGCCCATGTTTGACGAATTCTGGCTGGGCTACACGTCTGCCGACCGCACCCGCCGAGGCGGCCCGGAAAAGGTGCAGAATGCCATGACCCGGCCTTCTGTGGTGATCAACGGTCAAAATGCAGGCAGTTGGCAGCGCACATTTAAGCAGAAAACGGCCGTTATCGAATTCACTGCATCCATCCCCCTTACCCCTGCCCAAGAAACGGCCGTGGCCGCCGCCGCTCAGCGTTATGGCGCGTTTGTCGGTTTGCCTGTTATGCTCATCAATATGTAAGGGTTCAGGCTGCGCCAACCTTTGGGGATATGTTTATGACACTGCATTGAGTCAAAAAATAATCTGACTTTTGGTGTTTCTGAGGTAACGGCTGATTGACTGACAAATCTCAGATTTTCACCGCGGAGAGCGCGGAGGACGCCGAGATTTTCTCTGGTACAGCCTCCGCGCTCTCTGCGTTCTCCGCGGTTAGATAAGTTTTGTCAGTCAATCAGGAGGTAACGGTTTATCCGCCATACTGTTGGGATAAGGCATCTTCGGAATAATAAAGAAGCCTTCAATGCGAAAATGCCTTAAGCGGATTCCGATGGTAGCGACTCTTGCAACCAGGCCCAATCATCTAATTTTCAGATTTTGATTTTAAAGTCTCTACCTCTTGCCCATCGTTACCAGCCAACGCCAGTGTCATGCCAGGTGAATGAACACGGTGGCAGCAGTGCCGACGCCCAGCCAATGCGCCAGTGGGTCACGCGGCTGAATAGTTGGGCCAAACCGGCGTGGTCGGTGGACACGGCCGTAGCACCCACCGCCGCCGACAGCGGCCCATACGCGCTCAGCAAATGCAGCCAGGGCGGGACGCCGCTGATGATTCCCTGCCCTTGCTGCGCCAGCGGCGCGGCAACCAGCCAACTCCAGGTAAACGCCAATAAAAAGTAGCCGCCCAACAGGCGAGAAGTGTTGGCCGCCATAAATAGTCGTCTCCGGGTTAAACTCTTGCCAGCCCAGCCGCCAATGCTTCTGCACAATCGGGGCCGGTACCAGTCGGCTGCTTTCGCGGCCCGTATGACGCCGCTAATGTATGCAGCAGCGCCATCAGCCGCCGGCGCCATTTATGCTTGTGGTTTAGCTTTATCTGCCTCCGGCAGGTTGGTAATAACGGCCGTACATTGATCCAGCCAATCCAGATACGTTCGCTCAATCGCCATGCCCAACTCCAGCGTCAGCCGCCACAGCGTGCGCATCCGATCAATCTGCGGGTCTTCCAGCGGCGGCATGGGGATCTGCGCGAATTCGGCCAGCCGCGCCGCGTGCCCCGCCCGCTGCCCGGCCACCAGTTCCAGCAAGGTCTGGTTGGTCAGCGTCCAGCCGAAGAACAACTGCACCAGAAACGCTTCCCGATTCACTGGCAGCGGCTGTGCCATGCGCAGCCAGCGGTCCAGCTCCGTTCGCCCGTCCGTGGTCAGATGGTACACCTTGCGGTTGGGACGGCCGTCTTGCACTTCCAGATCATAAGTCAGCCAGCCGTCCTCCTCCATTTTGCTAAGGCTGCGGTAAATTTGCGACTGGTCGGCCTGCCAGAAATGGGTTACCGATTCGTCAAACGCTTGCGTTTTCAGGTCATAGCCCGTCATCGGCATAACGGACAAAAGACCCAGGATGGCGTGGTGTAACGACATAGTTTTCTCCGCTGATCATCAAATTTGCACCTTGACAAGTATACATGATAAGTTTAATATATGCAATATCATATATAAACGTTATCCTGTATGGATAGTAAGGAGCAATTTTGCATGGCTTTGCAACTTAGCAGTACACAGGTATGGCAGGCAATAGAGAAAGAGTTGTTTGCTGTCGTTGGCATGGTCACGGCGCGGCAGGAGGCGCGCACGGCAGGCGTCGTCTACGTGACGCAGGCGGGCAAGTTGTACGTCGGCACGGGGAAGGATACCTGGAAGGCGCGGCACATCGGGGCCAATCCTCACGTCTCCATCACCATTCCCATCGCCAAACGGATTCCTTTCATGCCCTGGGTAAAAATACCGGCGGCGACGATCACCTTTTCCGGCGTGGCCCGCGTGCTGCCCGCCGCCGATGCGCCCCCCGACCTGCTGCACGCCATTTTTCGCGGCATGGCTGACGATGCGGCGCAGGTGGCCGAGTCTTGTCTGATTGAGGTGACGCCGCAAGGGGAGTTTCTCACTTATGGCGTGGGGGTATCGCTAATGCAGATGCGCGACCCGGCGCAGGCGCGTGGCCGGGCGGCAGTGGCCTGATCGTAAGGAAAAAGACGAAGCAATGTCAGAAATGATTTTCTTCCGCGAGTTAGGTGCTGGCCCACCGCTGTTACTGATTCATGGCCTGCTGGTAAACGGCGCCATGTTTGACCCGATTTTGCCGCTGCTCACGTCTCACTACCGCGTCATGCTGCCTGATTTATGCGGACATGGGCAAAGCGGCCGTTTGCCACCGCCGTACACTGTGCAGCGTCATGTGGCCGATCTGGTCGTTTTGCTGGATAGATTGGGCGTGGAACAGGCGGCGGTGTTGGGTTATTCACAGGGCGGGACGGTAGCGCAGCAGCTGGCTCACTGCCATCCCGACCGTGTGAACCGACTCATTCTCGTCTGCACCTACGCCTATAATTTGCTGACCTGGCGCGAACGGCTGGAAGGGTGGCTGATGCCCTGGTTGGTGCGCCTGCTCGGTTTGCGGCGGCTGGCCGGAGTAATGGCCGGTCAGGCGCGCGAGCTGACGTCACAACAAGCGGCGGAGTTACAGGAGATGATCGCCGCAAATGAGAAACGGCCGTCGCTGGCGGCAATCAAAGCTTTACAGGTTTTTGACAGCCGTCCCTGGCTGCACGAAATTAGCGTACCTACGTTGGTCATCGCTGGGGAGCAGGACAACGCTGTCCCTTTACACCACGCCCGTATGCTTTCACAGGCGATTCCAAACGCGGCGCTGCGCACTGTACCAGCCGGACACACCTTAATCTGGACCCACCCTGAACAGCTTGTGGCGCTGATTTTGGCGTGAATAAAGGCTCGCGCAGTTTGCACCGTCCTATGTGGGCGGCACCGTGCGGGCCGCAACCAAGGAGTACAAGTGATGACATCTCGTAACCAACTATCGCCAACGGCCGTTATCCCCTTAACCGGCAGTTCTCTCTGGCCGTTCCTGCTCATCACCTTTGGCGTCTCCTGGGTCTGCTGCTCGTTTTAGGCGGCTTTGGTTCGGCCATCGCTGGCGTCTGGCTCATCCAGCGACGTGGCGATCCGGCGCTGATCGGGGCGTATTGGCAGCGGGTGTTTGATTGGCGGCGCATCGGCTGGCGCTGGTATGGGCTGATTTTTCGGCTATATCCAACGGCCGTTTTACTTGCTTTCCTCATCAACGGCCGTCCGCCTGATTTTTCCCCGCTGCAAGCGCTGCTGCGCGAGCCGGCTTATCTGGCGGCTACCCTGATCTTCGTCTTCATCTTTGGTCCATTCTCGGAAGAGTTGGGCTGGCGCGGCTGCGTTCTGGATTGGCTACAAGCGCGATACAGCGCCTTCATAGCCAGCACAATCCTGGGTGTTATCTGGTGGGCGTGGCATTTGCCCCTGCTGCTGGCGCCCGGCTCTTTCTTGCAGTTGAGCGGCGGCGATCCCGTTTTTCTGGCCGGTTATCTGGGCACAGTATCCCCAGGTTGTTGCGTCGTGAAAACAGATATGAGCGAGTGACATCTGCTTAATGCAGGATAAATTCGCCGATCCGCGCCGCCAGTTCTTGTCGGGCACATTTTTATTCTGGCATCACCGAGACCAATTTGCTTCCCTTTAAAAACACCGATCGGTTATGTTCCCTGTCAACTGGAAAAGCATAATAGATGCGGCAATCGTATTCTGATGAATAACCTTCCGGGTACACATCAATCGAAATAGGAAAGGCAATTCTCCAAATTTCGGTGGGGCCTTTAGGTCGGTATTCGTCGCTTAGATAGAGATCATCAATATCAAGATTATCATCCGAGTTTAAAACCGTTTCCAATTCTTCATAGAGGGCTTTTTTCGATGGTGGGGTGATCTCTATGAGCTGCTGGGTCAATTTTTGCCAAACAGTTTGTTGGTAGACGGATGGCCCTTTTGTACCCCATACGGATACTTCGACCAGCTCCCTGGCTTGTGGAAAATCTTTATAGGACACCCAACTTCCCCCGTGTAGTGTCATCTCTCCAAATGTCGAGTTGATGAGACTTGGGGAAGGTCTAGCGAACCTCTGAATAATCCGGTGGAAGGATTCCATGGTTAAAATATCCTGAATGCTTCCAGGCTATCCGGCTCATCGTCGCTATCAATCGCAGTAAATGCCGCAGGCCAATGCCCTTCCCGAAACCAGTACCATTGAGCCTTGATTTCGAGAGGCGGTTCTCGGTCAGTCATCAGACAAAGAGCGATCAAACCAGCTGTCCAGCCCGCATGGTAAACGGCCGTGTTGGGTGCATAATTGCTATCTTCCGCTTCGTCATAGGGTACTCTTTTTTTCGCAAGTTCGATGACGATGCTTACCACTTGGTTGAAAAAATCTGCCAGGTCAGTTGAGTTCGAGACGTTGTTTTCGATGATCTCATCATACAGGTCTTGTTGTCGAATATGCAGCAGCGCAATCGGCAGGTCTTCGGGATTTCCCCATTTAGCCCAGGTATACAGACGAGGCAGTTCAGCATTTTTTATGGGCTTACCAATGTGTTCAAACCAAGGGATTGATTTTACAAGTTGGATGAATTCACCCAGTAAAACAAGCATAGTACCCTCTTGTTATGTGACCTTGCTTCGATAAGCTGCGCCGAACGCCACGGCCGTTTCCATTCCACTCCATCCATGCGGCGGTTTTGTCGTTTGTTAGACGGCCGTCTCCTTTACCCCATAGCACCCCGTTTGGGAATACAGGATGCAAGCTCGACCAATTTTCCTGCCGGGCCGTCTAACAAAGTAAGGATTCATGCGGCATGGAGTCTTCAGAACCGCCGCATAATCCGGAGTTGGACGAAGCCGCACTTAGCCGAAAATCTTGTATTTGGAATTTAAAGCCTGGGGATACCCGATAACCCTCACCTCACACCCCCCGACAAGGGTCATTGTAGCAGTCTGGACTCGAAAAGGTCAATACTAGAACGATTGCTTATTTGCGCGTTTCCCCCGGCTCGCCAGGATGTCGAAAAAAACAAGAGCGATATCCTGCACCTGGGGTTTTTTCCAGTCGGCGGGGTGAGCGCTTATCCCGCTGACTTGAGTAAACCGCAGCAACGGCCTCTTTTTTGCCATTCAATGTAATGTATATTTGACATACAGTAATAAATATATTACTATTTGTAAATCATAAATTACTTGATGTAAAGAAAAGAAGACCTGATAGGTTTGAAAAAATCTGTCAGGTCGGCAAAGGAGAACAATATGTCTTACAAAGAAAAGAATGTGGCCGTATCACTGGTAACGTTCACCCTTATTTTGGGATTCTATTTGGTGCAGATAACACGAATGTGGCGCGGCGGCGGTCTGACAGACGATGTCTTCGGCTTGTGGGCGGCCGTGGTTGTGCTGGGAATCATTGCCACCATTATCCTCACCATCATCGCCCATGTAGGTTTTGCCATTTTTGAGGTCATCAGGACGGGTGATGATGACCCCAAGATTGATGATTCTGAAGATGAACGTGACAGGCTGATTGATTTGCGGGGTACACAAGTGGCTTATCTTGTTTCATCCATCGGTACTCTGCTGGCAATGCTCACCTTTGCCCTGGGTTGGTCACCCTATGTGATGTTCAGCTTACTGATTCTCTCTGGGCTGGTAGCCCAGGTGTTGGGCGATATTTTCCGCTTAGTGATTTATCGCAGGGGGTTCTAAGATGGGTTCTAAAATAGGCAAGAGCCGCATTAGCAATAACATTCGCAAACTGCGTTTTTACCACGACGAGATGACTCAGGAGCAATTGGCCGAAAAGGTGGGCGTGACGCGGCAGACCATCATCGCCATCGAAAACGCCAAATACTCCCCTTCGCTGGAACTGGCTTTTCGTATTGCCCTTGTCTTTGACTCACCCTTGGAAGAAGTCTTCACTTATGAGCCTAAAGACGATCCTATTTAATGGTAATTTAAAGTGAACACAGGCAGAGAGAAACAGCTCGGACGAGCCTCCTCCATCGCGGTGTAAGCGAGGGGAGTTGCCGGCCGCTTCACTTGATTGAATGGGTCAATTAGACAGGGAAAGGATTAAGAAATGAAAGCAGCGGTTTATACAAAATATGGTTTACCAGAGGTGCTTCACCTTGAAGAGGTAGAAAAACCGGCGCCGAAAGAGAATGAGATATTGGTGCGCGTCTATGCAACGGCCGTGAACTATGGAGACCTCGCCGCCCGTAATTTCAAAAACATCTCCAATGCCGAATTCAATATGCCCACGCTTTTTATGCTGCCGGCTCGTTTCTCTTTTGGGTGGAGCAAACCGAAAAACCCTATCCTGGGCAATGAATTCTCCGGCCTTGTGGAGGCGGTGGGTTGCCAGGTCACCCGCTTCAAACCCGGCGACCCGGTCTTTGGTTATCGCGGCATGAACATGGGCGCTTACGCAGAATACCTCTGTATGCCGGAAACGGGCACAGTGACTCTCAAACCGGCCAATTTGCGCCACGCGGAAACGGCCGTTATCCCCGGCGCACTCATAGCCCTTAATATCCTGAAAAAAGTAAACATCCGGCCCGGCCAAAAAGTGTTGATCCACGGGGCCAGCGGGTCCATTGGCTCGGCGGCGCTGCAACTGGCAAAGGCGCAGGGGGCACACGTTACGGGCGTCTGCGGCACGCCCCGGCTGGCCTTTGTGCAGGCATTGGGCGCTGATGCAGTGATTGATTACACCAAAGAAGATTTCACCCAAAACGGTGAAACCTATGACTTGATTCTGGATGTTTTGGGCAAAAGCTCCTTTGCCCGCTGTAAAAATTCCCTCAAGCCCGGTGGCGTTTACCTGTTAGCCAGTTTTAAGATGAAGGCGGTTTTTCAAATGCTGTGGACTTCCATAGTTGGCGATAAAAAAGTGATTTGCGCCCTGGTCGGGGATAGTGCGGCCGATCTGGCGGTGATTAAAGAGATGGCAGAGGCCGGCCAGATAAAAGGGTTGGTAGACCGCTGTTTTTCGCTGGAGCAGGCGGCCGAGGCGCACCGCTATGTGGAAGCAGGACACAAAAGGGGCAACATAGTGATAATCATTGGTGGAGACCACGCATGAAAGCTGTCGTCATCACTTCTACCCAAACGGCAGTTCTTTGATTATGGAGAATGTGATGAAATTCAACGGGAACCCCTTGTTTGTTGGCAACCCTGAGCGCTACGCCGGCGTCCCGCCCATCAATGTTTACATCATGCGGGCAACCTTTTTGCTGATGGCCACCCTGCTGGCTAAAGATGTGTGGACCTATATTTTCACACCGGCTCTTGGGATACCCTGGAAGCGGTGGCCTGGAGTGTCTGGGCAGCCTTTGCCACTTTAGCCATACTTTGGGTCTTCCGCACAGTCCAGATGATTCCCCCACAGAAATTGGCCATAGACAAAATTTGAAGCAGTGGTGGACGCCAAGATTGTGACGTTGAGTGGCCATCCCTGTAATAATGATTACTTGTGATTACTTGATGTGTTCGGCTGCAGCAGACCTAGAGAAACCAAAATGGACTTGTCAGGCATACATGTCCGAGTACCTCATGGACAACCTGATCGAGAGGGATAGTTGTTTCTATCTCGTATGTGGCCCCACGTCGTAGTAGCGGCTCAACTGTTTTAAGATAGGAGAAAATTTCTTCGAGTTCCTCTGGCCGCTTTCCGTAGAGGTTATTCGTTCTGGTTCTCAATCGTTCTTCAAGAACCTCAGCCGGCGCGCTCAAAAGGATGATATCAGTGAATTGGGGATAGAAATTCACCTGGTTCTCGGCACAGCCACTTATAAATAGCACGGCTTCACTGGCAGAGTCTATCGCTTCTTGTAGCCGCGGCTCGCACCATTGTTGGTTGCCATCATGGTCGTGTTCCGACCAACCTGGTTCATCCATATCAATTGCTTTAAACCCGCGCTTCCGGATCTCTGCAATAACACTTGATTTCCCCGTTCCAGACATCCCTGTAAGTAAAACCCGCTTCATCGTTGTACATCCTCCGTGTATGCCAACGGTTTGCGTTACCCGCGTGTGGGTGGGCATTGACTATGCCTGGGAGCGGGAAAAACGCAAAGCCCGAAAAATGCTTGAAAATGGCCCTGGTTCCCCCACGTCGGGTACACGCTGTGTTGTTGGGCAGCCTCAAATTCTAGTCGCAACTGCCTGCCGGTAGGTATTGATTGCCCTTCTGAATCAATGTTGAGCAAGAGGCAAAGATGTGCAGCGTGTTCCTCAAAATGCTCAGCCGGGCAATGAGCCATTTGGTCAACGGTTCGATATTGCCGAGGATTGGCGGCTACGTTATGCCATGCTTCTTCAGACAATTCCTTGTCAACCACTCCCAGCCTCTTATCAATGACGAAGGGCGTATCCGGGTCGTCGTACGCCTCTCCGAAAATAGGGGCAGCCACCATACTGCCGGCGCCCACACCCACGCAGACTGTCTCGCGCAGCGACGGTAGGAGGTCTGCCAGTCTGGACTCCTGCATCCAGCGGCCCAATACTCTTCTTTGACGCTGGGTAGGGCGGCGAGTTCCAGCATGCCTTACGACTTCCAACCCAATTCGCACATGGGGCTGGCGGTTGATCCGCTGATGAACCGGTAGGCCATTGTAGGCCCGCCAGGGAAGGGGTAGATCGCAGTGGGAATGCAGAGGGCGCTGGACTCGGCAATCGGTTTGCCGAGTAGTTCGATAGTTCGACCAGCGCGTCGTGGATGCTCGTGTCTTTGACGCCAGCGGAAGTGAGAAGAAATTTCAAGATAGTTCTCCTTGCTGATTTAATCGGAGCCGAAAGGTTCCTCCAGTCCCTCTTATTATGATGTACCATGTGGATGCTGATACGGCGCTTGCCTTCACGCTTCTTTGGCAGTCAGGTCCTTGTCTTCCATTTCCCAGGCATGGTCCAGGACGTGAAAGGCGGTGTGCCGAATCAGGAAGCGCAACGGCCCATTCGCCCGCTTGCCGGCCAACTTGCCCTGTGAATGGTACTCCCGTATTGCCTGGCAATAGGCATCTCGATGCGCTTTCGCCCTTCATCAGTCAGCATCGCACCGTCCGGGGTGAGTACACCGACCTGCTTCGCCCAATCCTGCTCCGCGGCAAATGTATGACGGACGATGTGGTCCCGGTCTCGCCCTCCCCCTCACGGACCCTTCTGCATCTCAGCCGACACCCGCCGGCGCACATCGTCGAAAAACGCCCAGCACGCCTGCATCAGCATCAGCTCACGTTCCAATTCGTCACCCGACATGCCTTGCTTGTCTATGCTCGAAAACGCGAACGAGATGCCCCAGAAGTCAGTTGAGCCTGTCCTGGATACTGCTCGACCACGTCGACGTTCTTGATGGTGTCAAACGCCGCGTTCATTTGAGCCAGCTTTGCTACTTGTGAATATCGCGGAATATAGGAACGCAGCCTTTCGATTGCTTCCTCCCCGGTCTTCGCCCCGCGCTCCAGTCCGGGCCAATCAGGCGCCACCGCCACCACCTTCTTGCCCTTCGGCCCGATTTCTAACGTCACCCGAATACGGTTAGTCACAGTTCCTCCAATCAGCAGATCCTACTACCGCACACCTGAGATGGAGCGCAGTGCTGGTAATTCTATCCCACAAGCCAGCCAAGTTGCTAACAAGATCAAGTATGAGGGGGAAGATACCTGGCCTCATATGTCGTCGCTTCGCCCCTTTACACCAATTTTGGACGCATCGGTGTGGCGCAGCTTTCTTGCGCTTTGCGGTTGAATCCGTTATGCTGCCTTTCAGTTGACATGTGGGTCCTGATCCGGTGAACTGCGGCGGGAAATTGACAATTGATGATTGACGATTGACGATTGACGATTGAACCAGTCGCCAATCTCAGTTTTGTGAGCTGCTTGGTTTTCGTTCCGAAACGACGGCAAGCAGCGGTTTGTGGATACGCCCAGGTACATCAGGCGTTGGCTGCTTTATGAACCGTTTTCGCTTCTCCGATCTCAGCCTGCGACGCAAAATCCTTGGGGGATATGCCGTCGTTACCATTTTGCTGCTGCTGGTTTGCGTCTGGGCGATTGCCAATCTCTACCGGCTGGGGCAGGCCAGCGAAGCCATCCTCCAGGAGAATTACCGCAGCATTCTGGCGGCGGAGAACATGGTGGCCGCTCTGGAGCGGCAGGACAGCAACGTCCTGTCGCTGCTGTGGGGGCACAGCGGCAACGCCCAGGCGGAGTTTCAGGCCAACGCTGCCGAATTCCTCATTTGGCTCGGCCGGGCGCAGGACAACGTGACCATCGCCGAAGAACCGGCCGAACTGGCCGCCATCCAAACGGGTTACAGCGCCTACCTCACGGCCGTTTCCCAACTCAACAGCTTGCAAGAACAAACGCCCGAAGCCGTGCCGGATTTCTATCTGGAAACGGTCTTCCCCCTGTTCCAACAGGTTCGCGACAGCTGCAACCGGCTGCGCGACATCAATCAGGAGCAGATGGTCATCGCCTCAGACAACGCCCGGCGCGTCTCTGCCGGGGCGATCTGGTCTACGCTGCTGATTGGGGCGGTAACGGCCGTTTTCGGCCTGGCCTTTGGTCTCATTCTCTCCGACCACCTCACCCGCCCCCTCAAGGAGATGGCCGCCGCCACCGACAAAATTGCCGCGGGCGACTACGACGTACGCCTGGGCAGCCAATCCGGCGACGAAGTCGGCCACCTGGCGGGCAAAATCAAGGCCATGAGCCACACCTTGCAGGAATTCCATGCCCTTAATGTCGGCCAACTGCTGGCAGAAAAACAGAAAAACGAAGCGATCATCCAGGCCATTGACGACGGCATCGTGCTGCTGGATGGGCAGTGCCACGTCATGACCCTCAATCCGAAGGCGATGGCGATCTTTGGCGTCAGCCGGGAGCAGGCGCTTGGCCGCCATCTGTTTGACCTGACCCGGTATCAGCCGCTGCATGATGCGGTGAAACAGACGTGGGAAAACGGCCGTTTTTCCCCCCTCAACGAAGAACAGGCCACCCTCACTATTCAGCAAGGCGAGAAAACCACCCATTACCGCTTTTCTGTCAGCCCTGTCCAGTTGGAGCCGGGCCACCGGGGCAGCGTGGCGCTGCTGCTGCAAGATGTCACCCGCCTCAAGGAGCTAGACCGCCTGAAAAGCGAGTTTGTCATGACCGCCTCCCACGAGCTGCGTACGCCGCTCACCGGCCTGTCCATGAGCGTCGGCCTGCTGGTGGAGCAAGCCTTCCCGCGCCTGTCGCCTCAGGAGCAAGAGCTGCTGCTGGCCGCCCAGGAGGAGATTGGCCGCCTGCGCGCCCTGGTGGACGATTTGCTCAACCTCTCCAAAATCGAATCCGGCCGCATCGCCATGCAGCGCGAACCGGTCCCGGTGCGCTTCCTGATTGAGCAAGCCGTCTCGCTGCTGCAACAGCAGGCTGAGGAAAAGGGCATCCATTTGACTGGCGAGGTGGGGGAGGAAACGGCCGTTGTCCTGGCCGACCCCAACAAAATCCTCTGGGTTCTCACCAACCTCATCGCCAACGCCCTGCGCTACACGCCGCCAGACGGCCACATCACCCTGGCAACCCACAACGCCGGCAGCCTCACCTACATTTCCGTCAGCGATGATGGCGAAGGCATCCCCCTGGAATACCAGGCCAGCATCTTTGACAAATTTGTCCAGGTACAGGGGCGCTCCTCCGGCGGGACGGGCCTCGGTTTGGCCATCAGCAAGGAAATTGTGAAGGCCCACCAGGGCACAATTTGGGTAAAATCTGACCCTGGCGCAGGCAGCACCTTTACGTTTGTCCTGCCCAATGTCGTAGAGAACTAACCGTTCAGACCCGACAGGTTTAGAAAAACCTGTCAGGTCTTCGGTCACAGTAATGGAGAACGTAACATGGGTCAGCCAAAAGAACGCATTTTGATTGTGGATGATGAGAAAAATATCCGCCTGACGGTCAGCTATACCTTGCAGCCATTGGGGTATCAGGTGGAAACGGCCGTTAACGGCGAAGAAGCCCTGCACAAACTCAAAGAAGCCAGCTACAGCCTGGTCCTGCTCGACCTGCGGATGCCCGGCATGGATGGCATGCAACTCCTGCGCCACATCGCCCGCGACTACAGCGACGTGCCGGTAGCCATCATCACCGCCCACGGCACCGTCGAAAACGCCGTAGACGCCATGAAACTGGGGGCCATAGATTTCATCCGCAAACCCTTCACCCCGGCCGAACTACGCGATCTGGTAGCGGCTATTCTGGAGCGCCGCCAGATGCTCGCCACCGCCCAGCGCGATTACGCCGGGCTGCTTACCCTCGTCAAACACCTCATCAGCGTCCGTCAATTTGATGAAGCTGGCCGCTACGCCAAAGAAGCAGTAGGCCGCGACCCTTCCCGCCCGGAAGCCTTCAACCTGCTCGGCGTCTTGCACAGACTGCTCGGCCACGAGGGCGACGCCCAGAAAAACTTCCGCGTCGCCCTGGACCTGGACCCTGCTTACCAACCGGCGCGGGAGAACCTGAGCCGCACCGCCGACCCGGTGCGACGCCACGAAGCGCCCAATTTAGGGTAAGAGACCGGCAATCGCCAATCGTCAATCCACAAAAGGATCCCATGACTCCATCTTAGATCGTCATCATTGGCTGTGGCGGTTGGGCGGGCTGCTGGCTAATCAGTTGAGCATCGCCGGGCACAGTGTCGTCGTTGTGGACCACCACGAGGCGGCGTTTGGCACATTAACCGCCGAGTTTAGCGGCTGTCGCATCCATGCCCACGCCGTCGAACTGGCCACCCTGCGCGCCGCTAAAGTTGATCAGGCTGACTGCGTGCTGGTCACCACCGGCAAAGATAACATCAACCTGGTGGTGGCCCAAATCGCCCGAACGACCTTCGCCGTACCGATGGTGATCACCCGTAGACACACTGCGCATTTGCAGAGATTGAACCTGGTTAGTTGGCCAGATTTTTTCATGGGTCAGATGACCAGGTTGAGATCAAGCCATCCGCCTGCTGTCTCTCCACCCATTTAAATCTTCCTCAACAGGCAAAACACGCCCCCTTTTGATACAATTTTGTCTATGAACGCTTCCTCATATACTCCCGACCCCGCGGCCAAAGCCGTTTCTGATATGCAGACATCGGATGAGGTAGGCGCAGCCCTGGCTGCGTTCGTGCCTCATCCTAACCCGGCGCCACAGGACAATTTTCTGGAATTGCTCTTTGAACGCATGCCCATGGGAATCGCCATTCTTGACCGGGAGTTCCGCATTCAGCGGTACAACCCCACCTGGGAAGAGTTCGCCGCACGCTATGCCCCATCCTCCGGGGCGCCGTTAGCGCCAGGGGTTGGTTACTTCGACCATTTGCCTGGGGCTGAAGCAGTCGTGCTGCCTCTATTCAAGCGTGCCCTGGCGGGCGAGATCGTGCAGGGTAATGAACTGCGCCTGGAATCGGATGAAATCACCACCTACTGGAATATTGTCCTGGCTCCGCAGACTGAAGGCAACAGCATTGTGGGCCTCCTGAATGTGGCTGTGGATGTCACCGACCAGGTGAAGCTGCGCCAAAATCTGGAACAGCACGTCCAGGAACGCACACAAGAACTACAAGTGCTGCTAGATGTGGCCGCCACTGCCAATAGCTCTCTAAATCTGTCAGAGGTGCTCGAAAAAACGCTGGATTTACTTGTTGACCTGGTAGGCGCATCCCGTTCCGGGGTGATACTGCTTGACGAGGATACCGGTGACCTGTCACCCTATGCCCTCCGACCTGAGCAAGTTGTCTCGCCGGATGAACTGTCCACCATGCTCTCGGCCTGCCAATCTGTCCTGGCGGCCGGTCAAGCCTTGTACATTGCCCCCAATATTGACCAGGGGCTGTGTGAGCCTGGGGCGTTACTACCGCTGCAAACCAGGGGAGGCAGTTTAGGGGTGCTGGTCATCATCGGATCTGAGGGCGCCGCATTCTCCCCGGACAAAGTGGCCTTGTTTCAGTCCATCGCCGACCAGTTAAGTATCGCTGTTGACAATGCGCGTCTGTTCCAAAAGAATGAACAAGCGGCCATCGCGGCTGAACGCAACCGGTTGGCGCGCGACCTGCACGATGCGGTTACGCAAACCCTGTTTTCCGCCAGCATGATTGCCGAAGTGCTGCCCAAAATCTGGGATGATAATCCTGAGGAAGGCCGCCGCCGCCTGGAGGAACTGCGCCAACTGACGCGCGGCGCGCTTTCAGAAATGCGCACCCTGCTCATGGAATTGCGCCCAGCCGCCCTGACAGATACCGACCTGGGGGACCTGATTCGGCACCAGGTTAACGCCTTTATCGCCCGCACGCGCCTGGCGGTGACTTACGAACGCGATTGCACCGCCAATCCACCGGTAGCCGTTAAAGAAGCCTTCTACCGAATTGCCCAGGAAGCGTTTAACAATATCGCCAAACACGCCGAGGCCACCCAGGTCATGGTAAGATTGGAATGTCTGCCAGGCCGGGCAGAATTGTGGTTACAAGACAACGGCGTCGGCTTCGACCTCTACGCGCCTGATCACGAAGGGTTGGGGCTGGGTATTATGCAGGAGCGCGCCCGGAGCGTGGCAGCGCAGATTGAAATCAGCAGCCAAACCCACCAGGGCGCCAGTTTGCGCGTTGTTTGGCAAGAGGATGAGGCGTAGGCGGCGGCATAAAAGCCGGACGGTATCCGTTCTGAGGAAGCATACGACAAGCAAGAAAATAGTTGGTGAATTCAGGAGCGACAAGATGTCCGAAGCAAGTTCTATCCGGGTGATGTTAGTGGATGACCACGCAGTGGTGCGAAGTGGTCTGAGCGCCTTTTTAACGGCTTACAAAGACCTCGAACTGGTCGGTGAGGCCGCTAACGGGGAGCGCGCCATCTTGCTTTGTCAACAAGCACAGCCGGATGTCATACTCATGGATCTGGTCATGCCCGGCATGGACGGGGCGACGACCACCCGCAAAATCCGGGAGCAGTATCCACAGATTCAGATCCTTGCCCTGACCAGTTACAAGGAACAAGACCTGGTGCAGGGCGCTTTGCAGGCCGGGGCCATTGGGTATCTTCTTAAAGATATTTCTGCCGACGAATTGGCAAATGCCATCCGCGCCGCTTATGTCGGCAAGCCTACGCTGGCGCCCGAAGCGGCGCAGGTGCTCATTCAGGCCACTCGCACTCCGGCCGATAACGCTGGCGCCGACCTGAGCGGCCGTGAACGCGAAGTCCTGGCGCTTATGGTGCAAGGACTGAACAACAATCAAATTGCCGAACAGTTGATGATTAGCGTTTCTACCGCCAAGTTTCACGTCAGCAGTATTCTCACCAAACTCAATGCAACCAGCCGCACGGAAGCCGTATCCATTGCCCTGCAAAAGCACCTGGTCACATGACCAGGTAAAAAACTCTTCATGCGCCTAGCCGGCAAACTCCTCAACCTGCGGATGCGGTTGGGAAGTTTGTTCTTTAAACTACGGCCATGAATAACATGGCACGGGATGTAAATGTAAAGACGCTGTTTCTGGCCGAGGGCGAAAAGCATGTGCTGGAAGCCTTGCATTTGTTATTGGCGCAGCAAGCGGAATATGAGATTTTGGGGGAAGCCCGGTCGGCTGAGCGTTTGCTGGCGCATGTCTGCCAGCACTCCCCAGATGCCATATTGCTGGATTGGCATTTGCCCGGCTTTCACCCACATCGTCTGATCCCCACGTTGCGCGAATGTTGCCCCATCACCAAACTGATAGCGCTCAGCGTCAAGCCGGAATACGAAAAGGCGGCCAAAGAATACGGCCTGGATGGTTTTATTTCCAAGCAAATTCCCGCCGAATCCCTTTTGCAGGCATTAAGCGCCATCCTTTTTGACGAGAAAATAACAGTACAAACGAATGTCCACGGAACGAATGGTAACTAAACCGGATTATCGAACTATCAATTTGCTCTTTCTGCTCGTCTTGCTGCTGCAAATTTCTAATATGTTCTTATCGTGGCTGCCGCAATACGTGCGCTTGATTCTGAACCAACTGCTCTTCGTTTTCCTCCCGGCTTATCTCTATCTGCGCATCACGCGCCAGCCGATCCGTGAACGGGTAAGGTGGTCGTGGCCGGGCTGGAAAATTGCCGCTCTGTCCATGCTGATTGGTATGGCGCTCTATCCCCTCTCGGCGATCAGCAGCAGCCTCTTGCAGCCGCTTCTGGGCTACGTCAACTTTGCGCTGCCGGCTGATGCTCTGCCTGAGAGTGTGCTGATGGGCATTCTGGCCATTGTGGCTTATGCTGTCATGGCCCCGCTGTGTGAAGAATTTTTGTTCCGGGGCGTGATCCAACCCGTCTATGAGCAGCGCAGCCCGCTTTGGGGAATAGTTTTCACCGGGGGCCTATTCGTTATCTTCCATCTTTCTTTGCTCCAGGGAATCAGCATCATTCCGCTGGCGTTGGCGCTTGGGTTTGTCAACTATCGCACCCGCTCTTTGCCAGCAAGCATCCTGACGCACTTCGGCGCGAATGCACTGGCTGCCATGGTATTGACTGACGCGGTGTTTCCCATTGGCGCGCCGGAACTGTTGTTTTCTGCGCCTGTACTGCTTGCCAGCCCTATCGTGGCCTTGATGGCGTTCGCCCTTTTTACTCGACTCACCCGGGGCGCAGCCGCACTGTCGCCTGCGCCGCCACCAGGGCAACATCCTCTCAAGTTAAGTGCAAGCTGGCCCCTGCTCGTCGCGGTCTTACTCTACCTGGCGGTGGTCGGCGCTGAGTTCTTCTCCGCGCGTTCCCCTGCTTTGTCAGCTTCTCCGCTGCACCTGCAAACGGCCGTTTGGGAAAGCGCCCAACAATCCCTTTTTGAGATTCGTAATCCGGCCGACGACATCGTGGGCGAGGGGGAGTGTCTCTGGCAGCGGGATGGCGAGCTGATTGACCTTGCCTGCACCTCCACCGTCATCGCTTATGAGGTGCGCCTTGGCAACAGCTATTGGAGCAGCGCCGGCGGCGAACGCCGGGACCATTTTCGGTGGCAAGCGGGTAACGGCCGTTTGATTTCCGGCCAAACTGTCATGAATCTGCAAGAAGGGGCGTATCGCGCCGACATCCAATGGACGACAGACCTGGACGGCATCCTCATACAAATTGAGGTACAAGGAGAGCCAGAGCAGATCTTCCACCTGCCCTGGAGTGAAACGCCTTTGGCGGAAAACGACGTCCTGCCCCTTTTAACCGATTACGCCGCTCCCTGGCAATTAACGGCCGTTAATCTTGAGCCGGGGATGCGCGGGCAAACGGTGCGATTTCACCCCTTCGTTTGGCGGCAAGACACGCAAGATAACGGCCCCACAACCATTCCCTGGCTGGTGACAGTGGTCGGCCGAGAGACGATTCATACCCCGGCCGGCACATTTGACGCCTGGAAAGTCACCTTTGGCAACCACCACACTGTGTGGCTCGATGACAGCGTTACCCCGGCACAACCCGTCCGTTTCTTCAATGGTACTGAAACGTGGTCGCTCAAGTGAGATTCGCGGGGAGTCAAGACGATACATGCCTGTTCGATTTTGAAAGACAAAAGCATAAGGACTTCTATGAATATTGAATCTATTATCCACTTCCAAGAAAAACCAGAACCCTTCACCCCAGGCGAACCGCTCTTTTGGAATGACCCGCACATCTCCACGCAAATGTTGAAGGCGCATCTTGATCCCCATCATGACCTTGCCAGCCGCCGCCCAGAAACCATCCAGCGCTCGGTGGATTGGCTGGTCGCCACGCTGGGGCTTCAGGCTGGCGACGCGGTGCTGGACCTGGGCTGCGGCCCCGGCTTGTATGCGGCCTGCCTGGCGGAGAAAGGGCTGCGTATCACGTATTCCCGGCGCTCGATTGACTATGCCACGCAGTACGCCCGGCAGAACAATCTGAATATCCACTACCGTTATCAAGATTACCTGACCCTGGAAGACGAAAACCTCTATGACGCTGCTCTGCTGATTTATGGTGATCTGTGCCCGCTCTCACCCATACAGCGCCGAACCCTGCTCGCCAATGTGCGTCGCGCCCTCAAGCCCGGCGGGCGGTTCGTTCTGGACGTCACCACGCGCGCTCACCGTCAAAAGTATGGCAACCGGAATGGCTGGTACGCTGCGGGACAAGGCTTCTGGAAGCCAGGACCACATCTGGCTCTGGAAGAAGGTTTCGACTACCCGGAACAAGCCATTTTTCTCGACCAGGTGATTGCCATCGAGGAGAACGGCAAAGTCTCGGTGTATCGCAATTGGTTCCAGGATTACTCACGCGAGACCATCACCGGCGAACTGGAACAGGCCGGTTTTGCGGTGAAAAGCGTCTGGAACGACCTGCTGGGCACGCCGTTCACCAAGAATACGGAGTGGATAGGTCTGATCGCACAGAAAGATTCGTAACCTGAGATTATTGGAGATTCCTGATTGACTGACAAAACTTATCTAACCGCGGAGAACGCAGAGAGCGCGGAGGCTGTACCAGAGAAAATCTCCGCGTCCTCCGCGCTCTCCGCGGTGAAAATCTGAGATTTGTCAGTCAACCAGGGAGATTCACAGTCTGTCGTCGAGGAACACATCTTTTCTTCTGAGCAATGAAGGATAGACCATGAAAAAATCTACAAGAAGGGGGCTGATGGCAACGGCCGTTTCCTTAACCTTGCTATGTGGCATTCTAGCCCTGATCGCCCCACGATTTGGCAATCTTTCGATCACCCTGCCGGTAGAACACAAGCCTGTTTTTGACGGCGAGACCAGCCTCTATCCAGGCCGACTCTATGTTAACGAGAACAAGCTTGTTGATGCGAATGATCAAGTTGTGACGCTGCATGGGCTTATGCCGCCGGACCCGGCAGTGCTATCACGCAATGGACGGTTTAACCGTGCCTTCTTCGATCGGATGGCAGCTTCCGGCGCAAACGTGATACGCATTCCCGTTCACCCGGAGCGTTGGGAGCGCGACCCCGATTACCTGTGGCGCTATCTCGATCCGGCTGTGGCCTGGAACGGCGAGAACGGCCTATACACCATCATTGACCTGCACTTTATCGGAGACATTGGCACAGACCGTGGCGCGCAAATGCCTGATATTGGCACGCCCAGCAGGGATTTTGCCGTCGCTTTCTGGCAGCAGGTTGCTGCTTATTTCAAGGATACGCCGCACGTCATCTTCGAGATTTTCAACGAACCAGCTGAAATCTCAGCCGAAGCTTGGCAGACACACGCCCAGGCGCTGGTGGATACCATCCGTGCCACAGGCGCGAAGCAGTTGATCATCGTCGGGGGAATCGAATATTCCCGCGACCTGTCCTGGGTGTTGGATAGGCCGATCCATGACGACAACATCGCCTATGCCGCCCACATCTACCCGGCGCACAGCAGGTATTCCTGGGATCACTGGTTTGGCAGTGTCTCAGAAAAATATCCCGTGGTGATGACGGAATGGGGTTGGCTGGAAACCGACCCGGGTGGAAAACAGACGTATTTGGTTGGCCAGCAAAAGAGCTATGGCGAACCGCTGCTGGAATACCTGGAGCAGCATGGAATCGGCTGGGTGGCCTGTTGGTACGATGACGAATGGAAACCCGCTATGTTCGAAAAAGGTATTGAACAGTACACGCCCTTCGGTCAATTTGTTGGGCAGAGATTGTCGGGGCAATGAATTTATCTAACTGGAGGAAATATCATGAATATAAACGAATGCCAACGTGAAATGCGTTCCAATTTTTTGGGCGGGTTTGCCGGGCAGCTAGTTTCCGGGCTTATCTGGCTTATCGCTGCTGCGCTCGGAACCTGGCTCTCGCCAACCGCGGGCATGGCAGCGCTCTTTTTTGGCAGCATGGGTATTTTCCCGCTCACCCAACTGGGGGTGCGGTTGATGGGGCGACCTGGCCGGGTAAGTCCAGAAAACGGGTTGTGGCAGCTTGGTTCACAGGTTGCTTTTACGGTACCGCTCAACTTTCTGCTGGTTGGCGCAGCGACGCTTTATCGGGAAACGTGGTTTTTTCCGGCGGCCATGATTGTGGTGGGGACGCATTATCTGCCCTTTATCACTTTGTATGGCATGAAGATGTTTGGTCTGCTGGCAGGGCTGCTGGTGCTGGCTGGCGCTGGTTTGGCGCTGTATGGGCCACCGGTTTTCAGCCTGGGCGGTTGGGTAACGGCCGTTACCCTGATCATTTTTGCTTTTCTGGGGCGGCGCCTTGTTTTACAAGAAGAAAAGCATTGAGAATACCAACCCGTTGGAGGGAAACGTGGCCGCGAAAGTTTGGTCTTTCAAATCAGTTTTCTTGCTTACGGCCGTTATCCTGGCAATCTTTGTCGGGCGCACGCTGCTGGCGACAACATATGTTGTGCCCCGGCTGTTTGACCTGTTCAGCAGCTTGACTCTGCTGGGGGCGCTGGCTGTTTTACTGCGGGACTCGCGCCACCTGCAAAGGTCTGATTGGCTCACAGCATTGAGCCTGGGCACATTAGTTGGCGGGGGAATGCTGTTTGCCACGCTCTTTTCGCCTTATCCGTTTTTTGGGCTTGTGGGTAATCACCTGGGGCAGGCGATCGTCCGAGGGGTTTTAACGGCCGTTGCCGCCCTGGGTGGGCTGGTGATTATGCGTCAGGGTGGGCCGGTGCAGTTCCATGCTGCCGCTGGCAACTGGCGCAAGGCAGGCCAGGGCATTCTGGTTGGCCTGGTTGTGGGGCTGCCGCTGGCGGTCTTGAACGCCTTGGCGCTGCAGCTTACCCAGGGACAGACAATCCAATGGCAGAATCCATTGGCCGCCATGTTGGACGCCCTTCAGCCGGCCATCGTTGAAGAGGCCATCTATCGCTTTGCCTTATGGGGTTTATTGTGGCTGCTTTTGCGGCAAAGTCTTCCCGGTCAGGCAGTCTGGCTGGCGGGGTTACTGGCAATGCTGGTGCATAATTATTCCCACTTCGACGACCTGTTTATCCAGTCGCCGTGGGCTGCCCTGGGGATGGGCGCTGTCCTGGCGCTCGTCTGGGGTGCGCCGCCGCTCATCCTTGCCCGCCGCCGCGGTCTCGAATCCGCCGTCGCCTTCCACTGGATTCAGGATGTCGCCCGTTTCCTGGCGGGTTTCTAATTGCGAATTCTAAAAAGAGTGTGCATGGATGAAAAAATATCAAATTCTTATCAGCAATTCTCAACTTGCCCTGGTGTGATAGTAGGGGCGGGGTTGGTGGTCTTCACGGATGTCGGTCTGATCATCTTCGATTCCATGGCGTCGGGCAGGACAAAAGGACTGCTCCCCGTGGCCGCTCGCGTGGCCCAGGTGTGGCGCAAGTCGTGGGGTGGGGGTTTAACTCCCAGACGCCCAGAATGTCCCGCCCCAAAATCTTCACCCGCGCCCCAATCGCCCGCACCGACATCACCTGGTCGGTCAGCTCCCCATTTTTGCGGCTGCCACGCAGCAGCGGCCCGCTCTGGCGGCGGTAACGCTGGTAGTCGGCCCGGGCCGCCAGCAAGTCGGCCGAGCGAGCAGGCGCTGGTGGATATGGGGTGCGTTTTATTGACTTCCCCGCCCACCCAACTATAATTTCCCCATCCTAGCAGGTTGTCGGAAAGTAGAAATTGGATACACGGATGACACGGATTTAACGGATTTACACCGATTTTCTGGTGATGTATCCGTAAAAATCCGTCGAATCCGTTCAATCCGTGTACCTATCCTGAGTTCTCCGACAGGCTGCTAGGCATGATATTCCGCGATAGTGGGCGAATGGAAGAAGCAATTGCTGCATTCAACGAAGCTCTAACAATCCAGAAACCGCTTGGGCAACCAGTGAAAATAGCGATTACTATTGAACATTTAGGCATTATCCACGAGCTGCAGGGGCAGTACGCGGCGGCGTTGGCTAAATATCGGGAGGCGCTGGCGTTGAAGCAGCAGTATAGTTCGCCGCAGCAAATCGCCATCGAAGAGAACCACATCCGGCGGGTGTTGGGCAAAATGGGGGCGGGCGCAGGCGGGTAGGCGGCCCGCCCCTCAATCCCCTCCCAAAGGGAGGGGAAGCGGCTGGCTCCCTCTCCCTTTGGGAGAGGGCCAGGGAGAGGGAAGTGCGCCGGTTATTAAATTCCGGTTCCTTAACGAACCTCGAGTCTTACCGTGACCTCAGCGCCTTCCTCGAGCAGTTCTGCTCGACGGACCTTGTCCTTGAGGGGCACAATGTAGAAGCCCTCTTTGGGAAACAAGGATGTCTTCCATACAGTTTTGCCAATTTGAGCCGTGACCGGGATCATTCCCCAACCATACGTCACGAATCCTGATATCGCTTTTAGGTCGTCGCTCTGCTTCGTTGGAACGGTAACAAAGTAGAATGGGGACGGGCCTTTCCAGAACCAAATCTTGCCACTAAACTCGATGTGCATGGGTACACTCTATCGAACACCTGCCGCCACGACTTGCTGCAGGTTGGTCATTACGTCAACAATCCTCGCCAACAGTGTATCATCCATTTGTTGCAAGCGTCGGTGTTTTATGATTGGGGGTTATCCAAAGAGAATACCGGCCTTGCCACCCATCATCATTGAGCGCTGTTTGTATCTTCTGGCATGGTTCAGCGAGCGAAACATCCCGCTCCCAGCAGAGGAGGGGGATGCTTCGTCAAGCTCAGCACCGGCGCTTTAGCCCCAGGCCAAAAAACGACGCTCCGTAAACAGGGCTGCGGATTACGGCCGTGAAATGGCTTTGGCGGTCATGGTCCTGCCCGCAGTTGGCCACAGCCGGCGGCGATGTCTATGCCCCGGCGCTGACGGATGGTGCTGGGCAGCCCATACCCGGCCAAAATCGCCTGAAACTGGCGCACGGCCGTCTCCCCCGCCGGCCGCCCGCCATAACCCACCGTCGGATTAAGCGGTATCAGGTTGACGTGCGCCGCCATCCCCTGGAGCAGCCGCCCCAGGGTGTGCGCCTGCTCCGGCGTGTCGTTTTGTCCTTCAATCAGGGTCCACTCGAAGAAGATACGCCGCCCCCGCTTTGCCACATAATAGCGGCAGGCGGCCATCAGCTCAGCCAGCGGCCACCGCCTGGCCGGGGGCACAAGCGCCTGCCGTTCGGCGTCTGTCGCCCCATGCAAACTGACGGCCAGACGAAACGGCCGTGCTTCATCTGCCAGGCGCACAATCCCCGGAACCACTCCCACCGTACTCAGGGTGATATGTTTGGCGGCGATGGCCAGCCCGTTGTGGTCTGTCAGGATGTCTACGGCCGTCATTGTATTGTCGTAATTATGCAGCGGTTCCCCCATGCCCATCAGCACAATGTTGCGCAGCGGCAGGCTTCCCGGCGGCAGTTGGCGATTGGCAAACAACACCTGGGCCACAATTTCACCCGGCGACAGATGGCGTATAAAGCCCATCTGCCCGGTGGCGCAGAAAACGCAGCCCATCGCGCAGCCCACCTGCGTGCTGATGCAGGCCGTCGCCCGCGGCGCGCCATCCCGCCCCTCGAACTGCATCAGAACCGTTTCGATGGTCTGCCCATCGGCCAGACGCAGCAAAAATTTGCGCGTCTGGCCGTCCGTGCTGGAGAGGTCAGTTACGGCCGTTGGCAGTTCCAGCGTCGTTTCGGCTTGCACACGGCCGTGCAGATCCGCCCGCAGCCCGGTCAGATCGCCCTGCCGCCGGTACAGCCCATCCCACAGCTTATCCGCGTGGTAACGGCCGTAGCCCCAATCGGCCAGCAGCCCGGCCAGCGCCGGGCGGGTAAAATCGTACAGGTTGATGGTCATGTGAAGATTGTATACTCGTTAGCCCCACGCAGGGCCTGATCCAGATCGGCGATTAAATCGGCCGGGTGTTCCAGGCCGATGGAGAGACGCAGCAGGTTGGGCGGCGTCAGCGTGCCCGGCGATTCAATGGAGGCGCGGTGTTCGATGAGGCTGTGGGTTCCACCAAAACTGGTGGCGCGGGTGAAGAGCTGCACACGGCCGGCGACGGCCAACGCCGTTTCAGCGTTGCCATGGACCAACATGGACAGCAGCCCACCGCCGCCGGCCATCTGGCGCACGGCCGTTGCAAACGCTTCATGGGTCGGCAGGCCAGGGTAGCGCACCGCGGCCACTGCCGGATGGTCGGCCAGAAATTCGGCGATGTGTTGAGCGTGGGCGGTTTGGGTGCGCACCCGCGTCGGCAAAGTCTGGATGCCACGCAGTGTCAGCCAGCAGTCGGCAGGGGAGGGGACGGCGCCGCCGATTTTTTGGATGAGGCGGATTTGCGTAAACAAGGGCGTCTCTTCGCGGGCGACGACGATGCCGCCCAATACGTCGCTGTGGCCGCCCAGGTATTTGGTGCTGGCGTGGATGATCAGGTCGGCGTTTTGCAGGAACGGCCGTTGCAGCACCGGCGTGGCGATGGTGTTGTCTACCAACACGGCCGTGCCAGCGGCATGGGCCAACTCTGTCACAGCGGCAATGTCGCTGATGTTAAGCTGCGGGTTGGAAGGCGTCTCCACAATCACCAGCCGGGTCTCTGGCCGCAGCGCGGCGCGCAAGTCGTCCAGGTTGGTCAGATCTATAAAGGAAACCGCCAGCCCCCAGGGCGCAAAAACCTCGCGCAGCAGCCGTTGGATGCCAAAATACATATCCCCCGGCGCGATGATGTGGTCGCCCGGCTTCAATGCCTGCAAAACAGCCATCATCGCCGCCGAACCGGAAGCGAAAGCTGCTGCTGCCGCGCCCCCTTCCAGCGCTGCGACAGAGGCTTCCAGGGCGGCGCGGTTTGGGTTGCCGCTGCGGGTGTAATCGTATCCATGTGGATAGCTGCCATCCGCCTGTCGCTCGAAGGTGGTGGAAAGGTGAATCGGCGGCGTCACAGCGCCGGTCGCCGGGTCAATAGTCTGGCCGGCGTGGACGGCCAGGGTTTCGATATGGCTTATATGAGTCATCGTTGGTTTCCTTATCATTTGAGTCTGGCGAAAATTACACCGATTTTTCAGATTGGACCAATCTCCAAGATTGGTCCAATCTGGGCCATGTAATTTCGGCTCTTCAGGATTTCATGGGGGTAGGCGACTGTGCGGGTACAAGACCCGCCCCTACATTTAGCGATACCCCACGAGATCCGAAAGACCCATAACTTGTCCATTTGCTGTGGCACGGTCAGGAGGCCGGCCACGGCGGGTAAGTTAATTAACTCCTGTTCCTTAGGGTTCGTTTGCAATTATGTAATGGTCACGATTTGGTTGGAAGCACTGTCATTCTGACGAGTCTTCGAGGAAGAATCCCCTTTCTGCCGAAAAATAGGGATTCTTCGCTCCGAAGACTCCGCTCAGAATGACACTGACCAAATCGTGACCATTACACAAATGTAACACACTCTTTGCCAAATCGCGCGTTTCAAATGAGTTGAGCAGGCAGGGCGGGACGGCGCGGCGCACCATTGATTGCCAATCCCCCATCGCTAACTTTGCCTGAGCCAGCATCAGCAAACTATTCGCGTCGTGGCGGCAGGCGGCAGCCGCCACCAATCCACCGTTTGTAAAACACACTTGACATGTAAAGCAAACTTTACTATACTATGTACAGTTAACTTTACATCGGAGAGACAATGAAAAACCGATTGTTAGAATTACGTGTCGCCAAAGGATGGAGCCAACAGGCGCTGGCGGAGATGGTAGACGTTTCTCGCCAGACCATCATTTCCCTGGAAAATGGGCGCTATAACCCGTCTATTCTGCTGGCTTTCCGGCTGGCGCGCCTGTTTAACCTGCAAATTGAAGACATATTTCTTTATTCAGAAGAGGAGCAGTGATATGGATAAGCATGCAAAGTGGCTATCAAGCAGAGTTCGGCTAGGATGGGCGAGTATGGCAGTGGGAGCTGCTGTTGGTCTGGCAGGGATTTTGCTTGAATTGCGCAGTGCCAACCTGTCGTTTAATCCCGCTATCATCACGGGTCTGGGAATCTTGTGGGTCGGGATTGGTGTGGGCATTGTTGTCCGGTATCGCGCCGCACTGGTTGATGAGCAAGCGGCCAGGCGCCTGACGGCGGCTGAACTGGATGAGCGAACTGTGCATATTCGGAACCGGGCGGGCAGCCGGGCTTATTGGGTCTCAACGGGACTGGTTTATGCGGGTTTGATGTGGGTCTCCTTTGCCGCTAATGGCGACCTGCCTGAATTGAGTGGGGATACGTTGTGGTATTTTCTGGCAGCCTGTGTCATAGCGCCGTTTGGGGTGTATATCATCAGCATTTTGGATGATCAGCGGAAATTGTAAGTGTAAAAATCGTAGTAATCATTCACCCCGCCGCCTGAGCTTGTTGAAGGGGAATGGGTATTGACAGGCTCAATCTACGGGGACGTGAACGGTCACCAAATGGGAACGGCCGTTTCCCTATAACTTGTTGAGCGCCAGAGCAACGCCTTCGGCTGTCGTCAGCAAGGGATCTGCATCTGTCGTCAGGTTTAGCCCTGTTTTGGCGGCAAAAGCAGATGCTTCTGCTTTGACATGGTGGGCTGCGCCCGGCTGCCGCAGAACCAGCGCCAGCAGCCGAGAGCCATCTGTCTGCCCAGCCTGCGCCAGCGCCTGCCCGGCCGACGCCAGAACGGTTAAGGTCATGGCTTCGGAATTAAGGGAAACGGCCGTTGCCAACCCCTCTTTCAATGTTTGTCGCGCCGCCGCCAGGTCGCCTGCCAGTAAATGCGTTTGCCCCAGGCCATCCAGGGCGGCGGCGGTGATCAAGCCGTGCCCCATCTCCCGGCCAAGCGCCAGACTGGCCTGATACTGCCGTTCCGCTGCGCTTGTGTCGCCGGTGGCGCGGGCCACACTGCCCAGGTTGAGCAGATTGATCGCCATTTGTGACCTGTTTTCGGCGGCGGCGGCCAGATCGTAACTTTCCTGGTAACAGGCGCGCGCCTGCTCATAGTCGCCTTGCACGTTAGCGATGTTGCCCAGGTTGATCAGGCAGACAGCCACCCCAGAGCGATCCGCCTGGCGACGGAAAATGTCCAGACTTTCTGTGTAATAGGCGGCGGCTTCGGGGTAACGGCCGTTATTCTTCGTCAACACGCCCAAACTGTTTAACACCCCGGCGATGCTGGACGGCTGACCGCAGAGCCGGTACAGGGTCAGGCTTTGTTGCAACGAAGTCTCAGCAGCGGCCAGGTCGCCTAAATGGCGCTGCGCCCGCCCCAACATCTCCCAGGCGTCAGCTGTGTAGGGCGTTGATCCGGCCGTTTTTTCCAGCGTGGGCAGGCAGGCCAGCAGCCGCGCCTGGGCTTCGGCGTAACGGCCCAGCGCTTCTTCGTGTTTGGCAAGCTGGTGCTGGAGTCGCGCCGTCAGCGGACCCTCCGCGCCAATGTCTTGAATCGCTTCCGCCAGCCAGACGACAGCCTCCAGTGACCGGCCGCGGCGCAAGTAGAAGAGGGATAAAGGCGGCAGGATTTGGGTGAGAATGGCTTCCGCTGCCGGTTGTGACCAGTCTGCCAAAGCCCACTGCCAGGCAAAACGGCCGTTTTCCAATTCCAGTGCCATCAACCGAAAAGCGGCTTCCGCCTCCGCTCCGGCGCTTTTGCTGCCTTGAGCGGCCATAAAAGCGGCATAGTAGCCAGCGTGGGCGCTCCGTATCTGCGCCCACGCAGCCGGGCTAACTTGCTCCTGAGCAAACAGCCGGATCGTTTCATGCAGTTGGTAACGGCCGTTCGCCTGCCGCTGCACCAACGACTTATCCACCAGCGCCGATAACTGCCGCAAACCGGGATTGGAGGAATTTAACCGCGGAGGGGCGGAGGGCGCAGAGGGTTCCGTCATCAAATCTCCGTGCTCGCCGCGGTTCCTTTCTGTTTTCCCGGTAATAGTCAGGGCAGCTTCGCCAGCAAAGCCACCGCGAAAAACGGACAGCCGCGCCAGCATGGTTTGTTCCGTCTGGGTCAGCAGTTCCCAGGAGTAGTCGAACGCCGCCCGCAAACTGCGCTGGCGCGGCGGCATGTTGCGCAGGTCACTCGTCAGAAAATCGAGATGGCGCTCGATGGCGGCGGCGATGTCGCGGCAGGGCACGGTGCGCACCCAGGCGGCGGCCAGTTCCAGCGCCAGCGGCAGGCCACCCACCATCTGGCAAATACGCAGGATGGCTTCGCGTTCGGCGGCGGCGTTAAAGCCCAGATAAACACGCCGCGCTCGCTGGATAAATAGCTGCGGCGCGCTGAAGGCGATCCAATCAGCAGCCGCTTCCGGCGGCAGGTCCAGCCCACCAATTTCCACCAGCCACTCTTCATACAGATTGAGCCGCTCCCGCGAGGTGACGATGAGGCGCAGGCCAGGAGCGGCTGCCAGCAGGTCGGCAATGAGACCAGCCTGGGGCAGCAGGTGTTCAAAGTTGTCCAGCAGCAGCAGTAGGCGGCGGTCGCGTAGGTGTTGGCGGAGTTGTTCGTCGGGTGCTGTCGGGCCGCTGAGTTTTAGACCAATGGTTTCGGCGATATGGGGGGCAACGGCCACTTCGGCTTTGCTCAGTGCAGGCGTTTCCGTGGGCAAATCGGCCAATGGTACAAAAAAAACACCGTCGGCAAAGCGCGGGTCCGTCAGGAGACGGGTGGCCGTTTCCAGTGCCAGCCGTGTTTTGCCGGCGCCGCCGGGACCGAGAATGGTCAGTAAACGGCCGTCCGGCTGTGCCAGCAGGTCAGTTAACTGCGCCAGTTCCGGTTCGCGGCCGACAAAGGAGGCGGCGCTGGCGGGCAGGTTGTGGGGAGAGGGGGAGAGGGGGAGAGGGGGAGAGGGGGAGAAAGGGAGAACGGGAGAGGGGGGAGAGGGGGAGTGTGTTGGTTTTGATGGTTTCGTAGAGGGCGAGGGTGTCGGCGGATGGTTCGATGCCCAGGTTTTCGGCGAGCAGGCGGCGGCAGGTTTCAAACTGCGCCAGGGCGTCACTGCGCTGGCCGTTTAGCGCCAGCAGGCGCATGAGTTGGCGGTGGGCTTCTTCGCGCCAGTTGTCCAGCGCCAGACTGCGCCGGGCGTAGGCGATGCCCTCGGTGGTGGCTTGCCGCGTCAGGGCGTCGTCGGCCAGACGGTGCAGCAGGTCTATCACCAGCAGGCGCAGCCGTTCCCGCTCCAGCAGCGCCCATTCGTCGAAGGCAGGGGCGTCGGGAATGATGAGACCGTCCAGAAAATCGCCGCGGTAGAGGGCAACGGCCGTTTTCCAGGCGGAGGGTGGTTCGGAAACGGCCGTTTCTAAACTGGTTACGTCCAGGGTGATCCGGTCCATATTAAGGCTGATGGTGTGGTGGGTGAGGGTCAGAAACGGCCGTAGTTGAGTTGGCAGCCGGTTCAGTGTCACGCGCAAACTGGCCCGCGCCGCCGCGTCTGGCGTTTCGCCCCACAGCAGGGAGGCCAGCGATTCTCGCGAAGAAGGTTGGCCGGTGACCGCCAGATAAGCCAGCAAGGCCACTCCTTTCACGGGCAGCCTGCTTGCCAGCAGTGCGCCGTCTAACCGTACTTCCGGTTTACCCAACAAAGTCAGTTGCAGTGTCGCTTGATCATGCATGTCATCGCTGCCTGTTACGCTGCTGTTACGGTTCAGTAATGCTGGATGCTTATACTGACATTATAACGATGGTCATTCTGTTGTCACGGATTTGTTATGTCTCAATCACTTCAATACCCTTACACCATATACCTGATGCGCCTCTGGCAGGACAGTGAAGGCGAATCAGCCTGGCGTTTCAGCCTGGAAGACCCGCACACCAATGCCAGGCGCGGTTTTGCCAGCCTGGATGAGATGGTGCTTTTTTTGCAGCAAGAAACCACAAAGGATACGAGGAAACGTCATGAACCGTAAACGAGATAGTGTGTTGAGTTTGATTGTGGCTCTCCTGGTGGTGATGGTTGGGCTGGGGCGGGTAACGGCCGTTGCCCACGCCACCACCTACACCGTCACCACCACCGCCGACAGCGGCCCCGGCTCCCTGCGCCAGGCCATCCTGGACGCCAACGCCAACCCCGGCGCGGACACCATCACCTTCGCCATCGGCGCGCCCGGCTCCCAACAAACCATCCAACCCACCACCGCCCTCCCCACCATCACCGGCCCCGTGACGATTGACGGCTGGAGCCAGGGCGGCAGCGGCTACACCGGCCCGCCCCTCATCGAACTCAACGGCGCGTTGGCGGGTCCTCAGGCCATCGGCCTCACCCTCACCGCCGGCAGCAGCGTCGTGCGCGGGCTGGTGGTCAATGGCTTTGCCATTGGCGGCTCTGCGGGCGGCATCCGCCTGCAAACGGGCGGCGGCAATTGGATATACGGCAACTACATCGGCACAAACTTCGCCGGGGATACCCGCGTTGCCAACACGCGTGGCATCTGGATTGACGGCGGTTCCAGCAACAACCGCATCGGCACGAATGCCGACGGCGTGGACGATGTGGCCGAACGCAACGTCATCTCGGCTAACGTCGAGCAGAACATCTGGATTTACCAGCCCGCCACCACCGGCAACTTGATCATGGGCAACTACATCGGCCTGAATGCGGCGGGCACGGCGGCCGTGGGCACAAACAATCAAACGGTCGCCGCTGCCGGTATTACGGTGCAGGAAGCCAGCTACACCGTCATCGGCACCGATGGCGACGGCCAAGGGGACGCGCTGGAAGGCAACGTCATCAGCGGCAGCATGCTCAACATCAACCTGACCGGCACAAGCAACTTCAACGAGAGCCACCATAACCGCATCTCCGGCAACCTGATCGGCACGAACGCCAGCGGCACGGCCAGCGTGGGCATCCAGGCGGAAGGCGTGCGCGTCTACGTCGCTTACGATAACCTCATCGGCACGGACGGCGACGGCGTTTCCGACGAATTGGAAGGCAACCTGATCTCCGGCAACATTGATTTTGGCGTCATGCTTCAGCAGACCGGATCACGCAACACCGTCGTCGCCGGCAACAAGATCGGCACGGACATCACCGGCATGACCGCCATCCCCAACGGCACCATCTCTTCGCCCCGCGCCGGTATCCTGCTGGGCGGCTACGGCCACCGCATTGGGACTAACAGCGACGGCGTCTCTGACGATCTGGAGCGCAACCTGATCTCCGGCAACACCAATGTGGCCACTTACGCCATCTACTTCAACAACGTGCCTGACCCGGACGCGCCGCCCACGATCATTGCCGGGAACTGGATGGGGGTGGACGCCACCGGTCTGGCGGCGCTGCCCAACAACGTCGGCATCAGCAGCACATCTTACGCCCCCACCACCATCCGCGACAACGTCATCTCCGGCCACACCCACGAGGGCATCAGTACCCATACATCCAATATGCTGATTATCGGCAACCGGATTGGCGTCGGCACGGATGGCGTGACGCCATTGGGCAATGGGCAGGACGGACTTTACCTATCGGGCAACAATAATCTCATCGGCGGTACCGGGCCAGGCGAAGCCAACATCATCGCCCATAACGGCGGTTCCTTTTACGGTGGGGTCAGAATTAGCAATACTGGCCTGAGCAACACCATTCGCGGCAACCGCATCTACGCTAACTCGCAGTTGGGCATTGACCTGCGCTGGCCTGATGGCGTGAACGTCAATGACCCGGATGACCTGGACATCGGCGGCAATAACCTGCAAAATTACCCCATCATCACCTTTGCCCAGTCCTACGCCAACGGGACAACGGTGATTCAGGGTGTGTTGGACAGCAACCCCAACATCACCTTTACCCTGGACTTTTATTACAGTTCTGAAGCCGACCCCAGCGGGCATGGCGAAGGGGAGTATTACCTGGGCGAAACCAGCGTCACCACCGACGCGGAAGGGGATGCTACCTTTGACGTGACCCTGCCCGCCACCATCCCGCCGAACCAGTTCGTCACCGCTACCGCCACCCACGCCGACGGCGGCACGTCGGAGTTTTCGCTGGCCCTGCCCGCCGGAGGGGTGATGGACGTGCCGATTCAAGGGTTGAGCGCAGCCCACACCACATCCGGCTACAGCAACGACCCCGTCACCTTTGCCGCCAGCATCAGCGCCGGGACAGGGGTCAGCTACGAATGG
Source organism: Candidatus Leptovillus gracilis (assembly GCA_016716065.1). NCBI lineage: Bacteria > Bacillati > Chloroflexota > Ardenticatenia > Promineifilales (SeqCode) > Promineifilaceae (SeqCode) > Candidatus Leptovillus > Candidatus Leptovillus gracilis. Next base: position 60,292 of record JADJXA010000027.1, read on the forward strand.
AACTTGGGGGATGGCAGCCTGGCCGCCGGGCCGTTCGTGGAACACAGCTACGCCGCGCCCGGCGTTTATACCGCCACCGTCAGCGCCAGCAACAACAGCAGCAGCGCCCAGGCGCAAACGGTTGTCACCATTGTCGAAGCGGCCAATATCAACGGCCGTGTCTGGAATGACCTGGACCTGGATGGCATCCTGGGCATTGGCGAAGGCGGGCTGGCCGGGATTACCGTGACCGCCAGCGGTCCCACCGGGACGATCCAGACAACCACCGACGCCGACGGCCGTTACCAACTCTTCACCCCATCCCCCGGCCTATACACCGTCAGCGCGGCCGCAACCAATATGTCCCCAACGTCCGCCAGCCCGATCCCGATACCGATGGGCGAGGATGGCGGCACGGTCGTAGACTTCGGCCTGCATGAAACGCCCCCGGCCGGATTTGGGATCATCGCCGGGCGGTCCTGGGTAGACCTGGACGGCTCCGGCTTCCCCGAACCGGGCGAGGAGCCGCTGGCCGGTCTGCAAGGAGATATAATCGGCTATCAATTTCCCCTGCAGACGATCACCACCGACAGCAACGGCCTTTTCAGTCTGCTCGTACCGTCGAATCGCACCTATCTCATGTGGGTCTTCGCCGCTGGCTTTTTCCCCGATGAGCGCGTATTTGGCACGATCTGGCTGAGCGCCAATGCCCCGTTGATGAACCTCCATGCCCCCTTCGCCCGAGGCGGCACGGTCAGCGGCCAGGTGGTCAATACCGGCGGCGCCGGTGTGCCCAACACCCTCATGCATATCGGCTCGCCCATCAGCGCTACCTTTACCAACGCTAATGGTGACTATCTCTTCCTCGAACAAGAGCCGAGTGAGAACAAAGGCTTGGGAATAGTACCGACACACCCGTATGTCAACTACAACGGGGATGGTTTCCGCGTCTTTCCCTTGCCGCCCAACAGCTCCGTCGTTGAAAACTGGCTGGTGGAGCGCGTCGGCCGTCTGACAATCCACGCCCAACAAACCATCGGCGGCCAGACCTTGCCGGTGGGGAACATCTTCTTCCGCTTGCAGGGCAGCGGCGTGGATCAACTCATGGTCACAAACCTAAGCGGCCAGGCATGGGCCGACCTGGACGCCGGGACATATACCGTCACCGTGCTGCCTGAATTTCTGCCGCCCGATACCATCGTTGCCCCCACTTCACGCACTGTCGTTATCACCAATAACACCTTTGTCAATGCGGAATTTGCTGTGACTCTGGCGCAATCGCTGGCGGTGGGCTGTGAAGTGGCCGGACAGGGTTTTCCCTGCACGGTGGAAGTGTACGACGCCGACGGCAACCTGGCAGCGACGGTGGATTTGACCAGTACCAACCCGGAGACCGTCATCACCAACCTGCCGCCGGGCAGCTACGAAGTGGTCATTATCCCCGCCGAACCGGGCTGGCCGGAAAGTTCCGATGTGGTGGTGCTGGATGGCAACACCCACGCCGAAGTCGGCTACCCCTTCAACCCCAGCAACCTGCAAACTATCGCCGGGTGGGCCTATTGGGATCGCTGTTACCCATTGGGGCAGCGCGGCAATACCAACTATTGCACCGAGACCAACATCCCCAGCAACAATGACATTCCGGTGACGCTCTATAATGCGGCGGGAACGGTGATCAGCACGACGGTCACGGCCGTTGGCGCGGGCTGGACCACCGGCTACTACGCCTTCCCCAACCTGCCGGCAGGCAATTACCGGGTCGAAATCAACTTCCCCGGCGGCTTCGTCCCCCAAACGGCCACTTCTGCCTGGCGCAACCTGACCGGCTTCGGTTCGCCGGAATATCTCAACTTCGGCTACACCCGCACCGAAAACCGCCTGTTAACCGGCTACGCCTTCTACGACGTGAACAACAATGGCAGCTACGATGTGGGCATAGACGACCCCTTCCCTGGCGCGGCAATCGCCATCACCACTTTGAGCGGCGCGCCTATCGCCACGCACACCACCGCGTCCGACGGCTCATTTACCGAGCAGCCGATCACCAGCGGCGAGTACCGGGTGGAGATGAATACGCCCGACCTGCAATTGACGCGCATCGCCATTGTCCCGGCGAGCGGCGGCATCCCCTGGGTGCAGTTCCCCCTGCCGCCCAACGATACCCGCCCGCGGGCCATCGTCTTTGTAGACAGCAACCAGGACGGCCAACTTAATCCGGGGGAACAGCGGTTGGGCGGCGTGGACGTACACCTGGTCAGCCAATCGTGCGGCGGGATTACCGGCCCCATCGAAACGAAAACGACCAACACCGATGGGCTGGTACTCTTTACCAACCCGTTGACTGTGCGAGCGATGTTGGCCGCGCCCGGCAATCCGCCCGGCTGCGTCAAAATCGTCACTGGCAGCCTGCCGCCGGGCGTAGCCCCGGCCAACCTGAACGGCGCGGCTATGCCCAAAAACAGCGGCGTCCCCGTTCTGCTGCCCGTTTACCCACAAGGCACGCTGTTGGTGCAGACCTTTTGGGACGTGGACGGCGACGGCATCCATGACAGCAACGAACCATACCTGAGCAGCGGCGCGGCGACGGTCGGCGGGCAAACCAAGAGCATCAGTGAATACGGAGCCACCTTTGTCCTGGACGAAGGCAGTTACAGCCTGAACGTGGTCGCTCCGGCCGGTTACACAATCAGCACAGCGCAGCCGATCAGCATCGTGGTCGGATCGGGGACGACGACGCGCAAGGTGGCGGCGCGGGTAGCGGGCGGCATTAACGGCGCGGTCATCGGGCCGCAGGGGGCGATGGGCGGGATAACAGTGCGCCTGACCCACGTGGCGACCAATCAAACCTACGACACGGTGGCGGCGAGCGGCTGCGCAGGCTGGTGCAGCGACGCCTTCTACCAGTTCAGCAATCTGCCCACCGGCCAATACCGGCTGAGCATTCCCACCCTGCCGCCGGGCCATCTGCTGGCGAGCGAGCCGGTGGTCAATTACACCGTCGCCGGGCAGAGCATCCAGCAAAACCTGATGCTCAACCCGTTGGGCCACCTGAGCGGCGTGGTCTACCTGGATGACAATGTGAACGGCCAGCGGGACGGCGGTGAAGCGGCCGCGACCGGCTATGTGGTGAGTTTGCTGAATGATGGAGGGCTGCCGGGGCAAACGGCCGTTCCCGACGCCAACGGTTTCTACCTGTTCACCGAGTTGAGCGCGGGCGTCCGTTACCTGGCGACGGTGGATTTGTACGTCAGCAATGCGGCCAGCCTGAGCGACAGCCTGACGGAAGCGCCGGGCTGGTTCCTGCCGGGGACGCAGCCGGTGCAGGCGAACATTGGCATTTACCAGGGAGGAACGGAGCATAACTACAACACGGTTTACGGCCGTGTCAGCAGCGGCGGCGCGGGTGTAGCCGGGATACGGATCGGCTACTTCCATTGGGTGCAAGGGCAGGGCTGCCAGCAGAGCAGCCCCATCTGGCAAAATCTGGAGACGACCAGCGACATCAACGGCGATTACAAGCTGTTCACCCACATGCTGCCGGGGAACGGCTATGCCTACTGCATCACCGCCCGCGAGCCGGAGGGCTACCAGCAAAGTTATAACCCAGCCACCCCGGCCACAGGCTCCAACTTCAGTTACACAACCACCGGCGGGGCCATCGTGTACCATCCCGGTTATTGGGGACGGGACATCACCCTGCTCCCGGCGGGGGACACTATGCAAGCGTTGAGCGGCGGCACGGCCGTCCACTGGTCGGCCTTCCGCGATGACAACCTGAACGGCGTGTGGGATGACGACGAACCGGCGCTGCCCGGCGTGAGCGTGGGCGGCGATTCGTCCGGCGTCATCACCGGCCTGGGGGATGGGGCGCAGGCGCTGGCGGTGGTCGCGCCTGCCGGGTATGCGCCGCTGCATGGCAATACGGTATCCCTCTGGCTGAACGGCGCAGACGTGACCCTGCCGCCTCTGCCCTTCCGCTTTGGCGGGGCATTGAGCGGGCAGGCGTTCAGCGACGAAGATGGCGACGGCTGGCTGCGGCGCGGCGAAAGCGGCGTGGCGGGCGTGAGCATCACCCTGAGCGGCGCGACTTCGGCCAGTGTTGTGACGGATGCGAACGGCCGTTTCAGCCTGCCCAACCTGCCCAACGGCAGTTACACGGTGAACGTCATCCCACCGGCGGGATATGCGGCAGTGCCGCAACAGACGATCCTGCTGAACAATGGCGGGGCGCTCTCGGTGGCGCTGCGGCCGTTGGGCCAGCTTTCCGGCGCGGTGTATGACGATTGGGACGGAGACGGGAAGCGCGGCGTGGATGAACCGCTTGTCACCATGCCGATCACGGTCACGGTGGCCGGGGTGGGCAGCCAGCGCACGACGTTGGGCGCGTTTCAGTTTTGGCAGGTGGCGGCGGGCAATGTCACCATCACCCCCTGGTGGCCGGCGGTGAATTCGGCGACGGCCAATCCGGCGACGAATGGCGCGGTGGGGCTGCCCGCTGTGCCTGCCGGAACCGTGCGCGGCACGGCCTGGCTGGATGGCAATGGGGACGGCATCCGCCAGCCGTGGGAGTCGCCGCTGGCGGGTGTGGTGTTGACGGTGGCGGGGCAAACGGCCGTGACGGATGTGGCGGGTCGCTTCAGCTTTTACGGTGTAGCGGCAGGGACGTATGGGGTAACGGCCGTTTTGCCCAATGGTCTCACGGCGCAGGTTGGCCCGGCGGTGGTGAGTAATAGCCGGGGCGCGGTGGTGGGGATAACGGCCGTGCCTGGAAGTGGGTTTAGGGTTTATTTGCCGTTGGTGATTCGTTAGGAGGTGCGGTCGGGCGCTGCCCGACCGTCTCAAATGGAGATAAAACGATGAAACAAAGCATGTGGTTATTTTTGGGATGGGTCGTGGGGTTGGCATTGCTGGCAGGCGGGCAGCGGTTGGCGGCGGCAACGTCTGTATTGAGCGCAGTCGAAACGGCCGTTCTCAATCCCCAGGCCCCTGCCGTCGCTCCCTCACTCATCAGCTTTCAAGGTTTTCTGAGCGACAGCAATGGCGATCCGGCAGCCGATGGCAGCTACCCGATGCAGTTTGGGCTGTACAGCGCCAGCAGCGGCGGCGCGGCCATCTGGGCTGAAAGCCACGCCAGCGTGGCCGTGAGCAAAGGCTATTTTGCCGTGCTGCTGGGCAGCGGGAGTTGTACGGCGGGCTGCCCGCTGGACGCCGCTGATTTCAGCAGCGCCACGCGCTATTTGCAGAGCAGCGCCGATACGGGCAGCGGCTTTGTCACGTTTCCGCGCCAGCAGGTAGCGTCTGCGCCTTATGCCATGCAGGCGGACGTGGCCGCGGCGGCTCCCTGGAGCGGCTTGACCGGCGTCCCGGCCGGTTTTGCCGATGGCATAGACGATGTGGGCGGCCAATATGAAAATGTCATTACCGTGGCAGGCAGCGGCGGCGATTTTACATCGGTGGCGGCGGCGTTGGACAGCATCAGCGACGCCGGGGCCGGCAATCCGTACCTGGTGCGGGTGATGCCCGGCGTCTACACGGAAACGGACCTGGTGACTGTGAAATCTTACGTCCACGTGCAGGGGAGCGGGCCGTTGGTCACGGTGGTCACCTCGGCGCGGACGGGCGGTTCGCCGGGCAATGCGGCGGCGACGGTGGATTTGTTGGATAACGGCCGTTTGAGCAGCATTACCATCCGCAATACCGGCACGGGGACGTTTGGTATTGCCCTGTACAGCGCCCAAAGCACAAGAACGGCCGTGGTAGACAATGTGGTCGCCGAGGCCATTGGCGCGGGGGGCACTGGTCATTACGCCGCTTATTGGAATGACGCCGAAGCGACTATCCGCGACAGCACACTGCTTGCCAATGGCGCAACCGGCTTTGGCACGGGCGTCAATGCGGGCCTGGGTATTGTCAACATCAGCGGCGGTTTTCCGCAGCCGTTGATTACAAACAGCCGCTTACTGGGCGGCAACGGTAACGCCGACGGCTTGTCTTGCGCCGGAAACAGCGGCACAGGCTTTGCCATCCAGGGCGTAAACGCGGCTCCCCAGGTGTTCGACAGCTATCTCTGCGGCGACAGGCGCGGCATTTTCCTGGGCACCAATGGCCAGACGCGCCTGCACAACTCGCAGCTTTGGGTAAGCAGCACCGGCGGTTCCTTCATGGTTGAGACGACTGCCGCGGCGACGGTGGTTATGGCGAATTCCGGCGTTTTCTATGCCGGCAACAAGCATACGGGGACAGGCGGCTTCGTGTGCGTGAACAGTTACCAAGCCAATTACACGCCAGCCAGCGACGGCACAACGCCGGCGACGGCTTGCAACTAGGGGGAGAGCATGTCTATCAACAAGAAAAAGATGGTATGGCTGCTGGTGATAACGGCCGTTCTCCTCACCTTCTCTCTGGCTGCGGCCAGCGGGGAACTGCTGCCGCGCAGCCTGGTCAGTGGCGGGGGCGGCATGGTCAGCGAGGGTGGTCTGGCGCTGCGCAGCGCCATTGGCCAGCCGGTGGTGGGTGCAGTGGAAAATGGACTGGCGCTGTGCAGCGGTTTTCTGTGTGGATCGGGCGCGCCGCCGGTGGGCGGCAGTGATTTCTACGTCTATTTGCCGCTGGTGATTCGTTAAATGTTTGTAGCGCGATTTAGCAAATCGCGTTACGTGTGTATGGGAGAATGATGATGCGAAAAAATCTGTGGTTCTTGCTTGTTCCGCTGTTGGTGTTGGCGATGATGCTGACCTGGCGGCAAACGGCCGTTCGCGCCGACGCCGCCCTGGTGGAAAAACAGCCACTCGACCCGATCCTGGTGGAAATGGCTCAAAGCAGCGGCATGGTTCCGGTAATTGTCGGGCTGCAAGTGCCTGGATTTGCACCGCAAGCGGCCGATGAAGCGGCGCAGATGGCGGCTATTGACCGGGCGCAGACGGCCGTTCTCGATTCATTAGCCGGTCACAACATCCAAAATGTGAAGCAGTTCCCCTACATTCCCTACATGGCGCTGTGGGTGGATGAGGCGGCGCTGCTGGCTTTGTATGAGATGAAGGGGGTAACGGCCGTTACCGAAGACCAGGTATCCGCCCCCCACACCAGCAGCAGCAGCCTGATCATCCGTTCCGACAGCGCCAACAGCCTGGGCTACCGCGGCCAGGGGCAGACGGTGGCCGTGTTGGACACCGGCGTGCAGCGCCTCCATGCCGACCTGAGCGGCAAAGTTGTGTCCGAGGCGTGTTACTCCACCACCAGCGCCGGGAGCGGATCGACCAGCCTTTGTCCCAACGGCAGCAGCAGCCAGACCGGAACCGGCGCGGCCAATCCGCCCGCCAATTTTGTCGCCGGGTATGATCACGGCACGCACGTGGCTGGTATCGTCGCTGGGGTTGCGCCCCAGGCGACCATCATCGCCATCCAGGTTTTCTCGCGCTATTCAGACGTGGCGGGCGCACCGCCCAGTTTTCTAACCCCCTGCGCCAACAGCGGACGGCCGTCGCCCTGCACCTTCTCTTATGCCTCTGACCAGATATTGGGTTTGCAGCGCGTCTATGCCCTGCGCAACAGCTACAACATCGCCGCCGTGAACATGAGCCTGGGCGGCGGCTCCTACACGAGCAACTGTGACAATCTGAACGCCGCCCTGACGACCACGATTCTCAGTCTGCGCTCGGATGGGATTCCTACCGTGATCTCAGCCGGCAACAACGGCTACCGGGGCAGCATCGGCTCGCCGGCCTGCATCTCCTATGCCGTCAGCGTGGGCGCGACCACCTCCACGCCTGGCCCGATGACGCCTAATCTGGTGGGCAGTTACTCCAATGCGGCCACCATTATGACGATGTTTGCTCCCGGCGGATCGATCCAAGCGGCCGTGCCCACCTGGGCCACCAACTGCGGACCGGGCATAGCGCCGATCAGCAACCGCTGTTACAAGCAGGGCACGTCTATGGCCGCGCCGCACGTGGCCGGCGGGCTGGCGGTGATGCGTTCGGCCGCGCCCAGCGCCACCGTCAACCAAATGATCAGCGCCTTCACCAGCACGGGCCCCATCATCACCGACGGCCGTCCTGGCGGCTTTGTAAGCAAACGGCGGCTGGACGTATACGCCGCCACCTGCCAATTGGTCGGCTGCGATCAAGACGATTTCCGCACGATGGTGTTGGGGCAAATTCTGGTGGGCACGGTAGGCTCCGGCAGTGATTATAACGACGTGTATTACGTCAACGGCACGGCCGGGCAGCGGCTGCGCCTGAGCATGACCCGTTCCTCCGGCACATTAGACCCGTTCCTGGTGCTGGTTGATCCCTACGGCAGCTTGGTGGCGTTGAATAATGATGGCGGCGTCGGCACGAATGCGCTGATTGATCCGGTGATTTTGCCTTTTTCCGGCCGTTACACCATCTATGCCAACAGCGCAGGCGGTTCCGGCGCTTACCAGATCACGGTGGGCACGGGCAACTATGCCGCCGACCCTGTGCCGACGATTCTGAGTATGAGCCGCACCTCGGCCACCATCAACAGCCCGGCCGGTTTCTGGGTGGGCATCACCGGCAACAATTTTCTGCCCAATTCAGTGGTGCGCTGGAATGGCGCCAACCGGCCGACCACCTTTCACAGCCCCACCTTTGTTTGGGGTTGGGTGCAGCCGTCTGATACCAGTGCCTTGGGGACAAACAGCATGACGGTGTACAACCCCGCGCCCGGCGGCGGTACCTCGTTTGCGCAGGGCTTCCAGATTACCGGGGAACCGCTGGGCGTGAGCGAAATGTTAGCGCCGCTGCCGGACAGCAGTGTGCCGGTGGGCGTGCAGGAAACGTTCGCCATTAGCTGGACGCACCCGATCAGCTCCTGGCGGGTGATGCAGAACATTGACATCCGCCTGAAAGATGTGAGTGACCAGACAGCTTTCTGGATTCGCTTCACCGAGGGCAGTCCCACCAGCACCATCGCGCTGTTGAACACCAGCGGCGACATGATCGCCAGCCGCCCGCTGGTCAGCGGGCAGCCGGGCCAGCCGGAAACGTTGGAAGTGCCGGACCTGGTGACGATGCACATGGCCGATACCCTCTTCTTCGGTTCCGGGCGCACGGTGATCATCAGTCCGACGGTGAGCTTTGGCGACCTGGCTCCGGGGCGCTACATGGTCGAGTTTACGGTGAACAACGACGAAGGGGAAGTGCAGGATGCGGACGTGGTGGGCGCGTTTTACGTGCTGCCGCCGGGCTGTGACACGGCGCTGACCGGAGTGCAGATCAGCGGGCCAGATGTGGGCGCGGTCAACACCAATTATCAGTTCACGGCCGTTATTACCCCCACGGCGCTGTCTGACGTGAGCTATACCTGGCAGCCAGAACCGGTGAGCGGGCAGGGCACGGCCGCGGCCACGTTTAACTGGTCGCAAGCCGGGATGCAGCCGGTGAACGTGGTGGCCCAGCATTGCAGCGGTTTTCTGGCCGACGTGGCGACGGTGGGCATTCGCACCACAATCGCGCCAGACCTGGAAATCAGCAAAACAGCTCCGGCAACGTCTATGGCTGGCGACCCGATCACCTACACCCTGACCATTACCAATCACGGCGGCACGGACGCCACCGGTCTGGCGATCAGCGACACACTGCCGCCCGGCGCGACTTACGTTTCCGGCGGCAGCTACAACGGCAGCCAGGTGAGTTGGACGATTCCCACACTGCCTGGTTATGGCTTTGCCTCGCAGGTAACGGCCGTTGTCAACGCCAGTGACACCATCAGCAACAGTGTGTACGGGGTGACGGCGGCGGGTGGTTACAGCGCGGTGGGGCAGGAAACGGCCGTGACGCGCCTCGTGGACGCCCAGGTGACGCTGACGCCGCTGCTGACCGAAACCCTGCACTACGCGGGCGGCCAGAGCACCGACATCACCGTGCCCTACGGCGCAGTCTTTGCCGACACGGTGCTGGCTTACGAGGAATTGGCCGCACCGGCTCATCCGCTGCCGGCCGGGTATGCCGGTCGCGCTTTCCGCTTGAGCGGCTATCAGGAGAACCAGATGATGGCGGAGTTCGTGTTGGCGGAAACGGCCGTTGTCACCATCACCTATGCCCAGGCGGACGTGGCCGGGTTGGATGAAAATCTGCTGGCGGTGCAGTACTGGGATGGCGGCGGCTGGTCGTGGGCTGGCGTGACCTGTACGCGGGACGTGCAGGCAAACTGGGTAAGCTGCCGTGTGCCGAATGCGCCGCTGACCGAGTATGCGCTGGCGGAAGCGCGGTCCACTGTGTACCTGCCGATGATTACCAACGGAACGCCGCCGCCTGCGCTTTCGGCGACGATTACCGGCATCACGCTGGCGGGCAGCCAGTACGCCGCTGCCTTCCAGACGACTGGTTTTACGCCGGACATCATGCACACCCACGTCCACTTTTTCTTCAACACGGTGCCGCCGGAGCAGGCGGGCGTGCCGGGGGCGGGGCCGTGGTATGTGTATGGCGGGGGCAGTCCGTTCAGCGGCTATGGGTTGGCGGATCGGCCAGTGGGGGCGACGCAGTTGTGCGTGCTGGTGGCGAACCATGATCACAGTGTGATTCAGGGCACGGGGAACTGCGTGAGTTTGCCGTAGGGTTTTGTGGGGGGGAGCTTTGGGGGGAACGGCCGTAAATGAGGGCGGCGCAGGGTTTTGGGATGCCCTGCGCTGTTTCTTGTTGAAAGCGCTGACTTTTACGCAAAACGGTTAATCTTCATTCTGGCTGCGAAGATCAACCCAAAAATGATGTAAGCAAAAGGGTGAAATGGGAAACGGCCGTTGTAAAACATGGTTTAATTTGCTCACTCCTTGCTCTTGCCAATCATCAATGAGATTGAGCAGAGTAACAACTTCGGCATTATTTCTTGCTGCCGTATTGACCTCGCCCAAAATAGCATCAAAGATCATGTTTTGGACATAGCCAACCATCGCGGAAGAACTCTCGCCCTTGGCATAAGCATGTTCTTCGGTGATAAACCGCCTGATGCCATTTTGGACATACAACGTGGTCAAAACCTTGTCCTTTTGCAGAGGTTTTCCCAAACGTTTGCATTCGATGTAAAAGTTACGAGCGCTTCGTCTGGGATCGGGTTCCAAATGATCAATGTACCCCCAATAAAAATCTGGTATTTTCTTTTTGCGCGGTGAATCTGGCGTATCTTCAGCATTGGGTGGGTTTCGCCCTTCTGCTGTGGGTGGATGATCGAAGCCTTTGTTTTGTATGTGCAGAAGCCTGTTAGCTTCAATCAAGCAGAAGTAAAGTTCGCTGTTTAACGCTTCTTCGTTTGCCTGAGACAGCACGAAGCTGGTCTTTTGCTGCAAGAGGATGAGCGCCAGGATAAGCGATTCAATGACCCGTTTTTCATGGTTGTTCCAAATTGATAATTGTGAGAGACGAGGTTGGCTCATGGATGCGACTGGTATTATTTGACAGATTCTTGCATATTTATAGCTTGCAATAATGTTGCTTCGGCATCTTCGCGGGCAAGACTGCGTGTCCACAAGCGCCGCTCATTGCGTTTGATAATAAATATATCGGTGTCGGTCACGGCGCGTACCATACCTTCAATGTAAATTTGCGAGCTGACCGGCTGCCGTAATGTCTCATTTAATCGTTTTAGCAGCGCCTGCCACTCATCTTCATCTGCTCCCTCAATGGCTGGCAAGGTTTCGTTGTATTCTTGGGTGGAAAAAATGACAGCCAGCATAGGCGCACGGCTGGGACGAATGATTCGCCACCTGAATTCTCCACCAAGAGATTCTAACTCCCGGTTCCATGTTCGCAGAAAAGCGTAAAGATACCCTTCTAGCCCACGTTCCATTTCCCGGTTGCCATGCAAATGAGCCAGCGTACCTTGTTGTACATTAGGATATGGTTCAACTGGCTTGACTGCCTCACTGCTGCCGCCACGATAGAAAAACTCCAACCCTGTTTCGCACATATCCAGAATTAGATCACGTTCAGATTCATTGAGTTCATAAAGGTCAAAGATCGTTTCATCCAGCCGGTTTTCTAAAAAATTTCGCCTGTTTCTGATTTCTTCTGCCGATAATCCATCTGGATTAATGGTGCTCTGAGGTGTTGGATCCCAATCTCTTAGCTCGTCAACAATTGACACGATTTTTTCTCTTAAGTCCAAATTGTTCGGTAGTCGGATTGGGGTGTTCATTAGCTCATATAAGTATATTTTATGACGCCATGTTCCCCATGAGCCAGCGGTCATAAAGAAATAGTACCTTATTAAGGAAGACCACAATATTGCGGTTAAGACCTTTCTTTGCCAATCTAGTGCATTATCAACATTAATCCCATATATGGAACTTTGATAGCAATACGCTTCATTTTCAAGCCGCGTATCAATTAATCCATCTGCACCAGATGCTTGAGTAATACCTTGCTTAACTAATAACCTCCAACCCGCGTATACGTCTTGGCTGCCGTGAGCTCTAACTTCGTCAGGTGTAAAATCCAATAAGTGTTGCATGACGGAGCCATACCTTTTAAATTTGGGGACGGGCAGTTCTCTGTATTTTTTTAACCAGTTGCTAGGATAACTTTTAGCTGTGTCACGAGCTTGCTCATACCCTCTTCTAGGTTCTGGCCATTTCTGAACACTTGCTAAGTCTTGAAGTGAACTATTTAAAGTTAGAGTATTTACTAATTTTGCGTCGTTATGATTTCCCCACCAATAAGTTTTCCAAAGCCAGTCGTTTTCCTCCAAATCACATTGTCGTATGCGATGCAAATCTGGCAAACTCAAGACAACTGTTTGCATATTGTCTACAAATTCTGTTTTCTTGGCTGACCAGTACTGGACAAAATGATCAAAATCAGCTTCTCCCGGCTTGTATTGAACAAAAGAGAAGGGTGATATGGCGCCACTAAAAAATGCGTCACGCACATGGAAGAAATTCACCACTTGATGAATCGTGTTTTCGGACAACCAACGCTGACGAAACTGCAAACTTTTTTCATGGCGTTTTAGCAACACACCATAGGATACAAGTAGGCCGCACTCCCCATCACCTTTCAACAAAATTGACGTGCGGGCAATAAAGGCTTGAGACAGTTCATTATCGCCAATTGACCAATCGAATACGCGACACCATCGCTGCGCCTGTTCCTGGGCAGCATGAAGCTCTCGTGTGCCTTCATTCTGTTTCAAGTAACCCCACGGTGGGTTGCCAACAATAACGTCAAAAGAGTGTGGCGAAAAAGGCAGCGTATCGGGAGAATTCAACAATTCGACAAACTCAGCGCGGCCGGCAAAGCGGTCGTTTTGATCTAAATAACCCCTGATGAATTCTTTTTCTGAGTTCAATAGGCCAAAGGTGTTGGCCTGATACAGAACATGATAATGTGTTGAATCTGCGGGATACTTGGGATCAAAAATCAAATAGGGTAACGGTTTTTCCCCATTGGTCTGTTCAATCTGCGCTAAAATATCTTTTGGTTCCTGATAATGGAGTAGAGCCAGATATAAACTAAAGGCGGCGACGTGAATGGCTTCCTCGTTGATTTCAATACCAGTTATTTGTTCGCGGAGGATTTGGCGCAGTTCGGCAGCACTTAATGGTTTCCGGGACAAGCTTTCTCGGTAGCGAACGATACGCCGGAAAGCCTGAACCAGAAAAATAGCCGAGCCACAGGCAAAATCCAATATGCGAGGCTTTGTTGCCAATCGTTCAGGGGTCAGGATTTGCGATAGAACATATTCGACCAGAACACTGGGCGTATAATGGGTTCCTTTATCTTTGATGCTTGATTTATGATAGAACTCTTCGTAGATGCTGCTAATCAATTCGATAGGAATAATCTCGAAATCATACGCCCAAAGAAACAATTTGGGTTGTCGGAAATCAGCGTTACCTAACAGGAATCCTCGCAGTAAATCTAGATGCCCTTGTGTAATCTCGCTTTCTTCGTTAACGTCCCGCGGAAACATGTCGCCATTAAAATGTTCAGCCAGTTGATTAAAAAGAGCATAAGTGAAATCTTTATTCCGCAGCACACGGGTATAACGCCGATCTTCATTATTGGAAAAGATAACCCCTGATTCCGGGGTTTCTAAAATTCGCAACCATTCAGCTTTCCACTTTGGGTGGCTTCTGTTTTCTGCCACCTGCCTGAAATAGTCAGGAGTTAATATCCCGCGATCTTCAAGATAGCGAACAAAAATAGAGCGGCCAATAACAGCATGGATATGCCTTTGCTTAACCTTTTTATCAAGCGCAAGGAGATTGAGACGAACAGCCTTTAAATCCAAAATAAGACGTCTATCGGCGCGGCGTCCTGCTTTTTCAGCGCTTTTGTCCCGGAAAACTTGGCCGGATTCTATAAGTTCGCGGCGATATTGAAAGAGTACATGGCTTACGCCGGCTATTTGGCGGACAACAGCTAACGGCTGAATGTTTTCCCACTCGGAAACAGTTTGCGCCGGATAATTATTGAGGCTGTATACCTTTAACTCGCCGGGCACGGCAATAAACAGATAGTGGGGACGCGCCATGCACCAAACACGGCGAAAGATATTTAGCAATGTCGCGTCATCGTTTTCTTGAGAGGTACAGAAAACGATGACTGGATCGTTGTTGACGAAAAAGATTTTTTCTGCGCCAACAGTTTGAGCAAGGGATAACCAATCACCTTTTTCTACCCAGGTTATATCCTCTGATGATTCGGATTTGGGCAAATTGGCAGCGTTCAACAGCGTCCCATCGGTGTAGTTGAGACCTTCGTAAACAGCGTCTAGAAACGCGTGTGGTGATTCCAGTGAATCAGGCAAAGCCGATTTAATCATTGAGGATTTCTCTGCAAAAACAACAAGACCTGCTGATACTCTTGTAGAACAATATTTCTATATTCTACCACAAAATTTCCGAAATGTAGACATAAACTAAGAATTCAGCAGACTATTCTTGGATGACAAGATGTCAGTGTTGGGTCATTTGCGAGCCGATCTGCAACGAAGTTTAGGTGATCCAATGATTTTGTCAACAGTTTGTTGGTGGGGGAAACGGCCGTTCCCCCTCCCAATTTGCGCGTACAGGTGATGGGGCAAAACCGTCTTAGAGGCGTCCCTGGTTCTGCAACCATTTCAGCCCCTCGCGGGCGCTGAGCGGAGCCAGTGGGGTGGCGGCAATGAATGCAACCACCGCCTCGGCGTTCGTTTTAGAATATTCACGCAGCGCCCAGCCAATTGCTTTCTGGATAAAAAACTCATCCGAGTCCAGGTTTTCCCGAATCAGGCTGAACAACAAGTCGGCGTCGGTTTGGGTTTTGTAGGAGAGTTGGAAGAGTAGGGTGGTGCGCCGCAGCCAGAAATTGTCGCTGACGCGCCAGGCGGCAACGGCCGTTTCCCGCACCTGTGGATAACGTTGAAAATGAATCGCCACGCTGCCCCCCGCCACGCTGTCTACCGTGTCCCACCATGATTTTGTCACAATGAGATATTCCAGCACCGACACAAATTCGGGTGGCTGCTTCTGGATCAGCCGGTCTAAAAAAGCGAAAGCGCTGTATTGGTATTCGCGCTCTGGCAGCGCCCACAATTCGCGCAAGATCGCCTCAAGTTCGGTGGGCTGCGGCAGGCCATAGGTGGCGACGAATTCCTTCAGCAGCGCCCGGCGCGCCGGGGTTTTGATGCCTAAATAGGGGAATTGGTCACGCATGTATTTAGACATGGGCACAGCTTCGGCCGGGTTGGCGTGCTGTGCCAGCAGTGTTTGCAGGGCTTCAATATAGGTAGACATAGGCGTTATTGTGGCAGAAAACGGCCGTTCTGACGACAAAAAACAACCTCAATCAGCCACCCGTCAGTAGTCCTATAACGGCCGTTTCCCATCCCAATTTATGCGTGGTTGTGTTGGTGGAGCAGAACGGCCGTTCCCCACAACGCAAACGCCGCAAGGCCGTTGTCTTCCCGTCTGCCAAGCGCCCGGCAGCACACGGCCGTTGCCGGTAAGGTAGAGATGGTATGCAGCCTGTGGAAATCCCTCTATCTCTGCTCTCAGGAGTAAACGATCATGATGCGAACCATTATTCTTGCTCTTTCTGCGGCGACCTTCATTGCTTTGGTTGCTTTGGGCTGGCTGGTTTACCGTGCGTCTCCCGGTCCTGACAACCAGGACATCCTGGGCGTCACTCTGGGCAAATCGGACAACGAGACCGGTCTGGCCTTTATCTCTGGCCGCCGTATCGAATGCGTCCCGGAAGCCGATGCGCCCTACACCTCTACCTGTACAATGACGATAGCCGGTCAACTGCTGACCATTCAGGCGTTTCGCAATGGACCGGAACAGCCCAATCAGGTTGGCGGTGGCTGCCAGGCTGTTTATGCCGGGCAAACCTGGCCCTGTGCCATCAGCTCGCGTCACGTTGACGTGCATTGGTTCGCCCATATCAGCGATCCCTTGGGGCTGGACGCGGCGCAACTGACCACCCTGCGCCAGCAATATTTCATGGAGAATCTGCCGGAAGAACCGTTTTTGACCGGCATGTTGGTCGCGCCGGTGCTGGCGGCGCTGGCAGTCTTGGCGGGGTGGTGGGCCTGGAAACGGCCGTCTACCTGGCGCGGGTGGGGAACGGCCGTTGGCCTGAGTATGGTCTCACTGATTGGCGTGTTCGTCCTGGCGATCAAGCTCACCAGAGGCTTTTGGGATTAGGGCGAAAGAAAGGCGCTGCTGTACAGAGTGCATTTTCTGCTTGGTTGCTGCGCGCAGCAGCGGCGACGGTCCTGACATTGGCCGGGGGATCAGGGTCGGCAGTTGGCTGCCGGATGTCAGGCTGGCGCGGGTCAATTTTGGCAATGACATGATCGCTCGGCCCAATTGCCATAGAGGATATGGTAGCGCAGCCTCAAGATGCCCGCTGCGGGTCGGTGTGACACGGCTTCTGCGAATTGACAGGTGGGCAACGGCCGTTTACCATCCTGTCGGCTGGTCTGTGGGGATGCGGCTCTGTTGGGCAAGCAAATAGAGGACCACAATCTGCCCAAATGGCACTAACCAGAAAAGCTGCCACCAGCCGCTGTATCCGGCATCCTTCAGCCGTCTGGCGCCGGCAGCGATGAATGGCAGCAAAAGGATGACACCGACAATTTGGTACACCTTTTCATGAACAATTGTAGCAACGGCCGTTACCAGCAGCACAAACGCAAAAAACCACCAATACTCAAAGCGCGTTGCCGTATCAGAGAAATTAGCGAACTTGAGAAACCCGGTGTTCACCGCATCCAGCGGCGTTATCGGTTCATCTTTTTCGATGAGAATCAGATCGCTGGTGTCAACCTCAAACGCAGCGGCCAAAGCCCGGGCGGATTCCAGGGAGCCATTGCCACCATTTTCTAAACGTTGAATTGTTCGTAAGCTCAGTCCACAAGCCTCGCTAAGCTGTTCTTGCGACCAATTTTTCGCGGTGCGTAACTTCTTGACCAGGTTTGATTGAATCCTCATGTATGTGTCCTCCCAATTTTGTGGTCGGTAAAACCAGGCGAAGTATAGCCGGGAAAATGACGCCCTGTCTACGACAATTTGACGACACCTCAGCGACAGAGGGCGCTTCTCTGCTTCATATTGGAAATTTGTAAGAGAGAACGGCCGTTTGGCAATGATGAACCATGTGCGGCAGCAGTTGTAACTTTTTGGCTGTTCGGGGATATTATCTGTAACAAGCAATGATGACCTTTCACGATTTGTATGAACAGTACGCCCCGGACGTTTACCGCTTTGCCTTCTGGCTCAGCGGCAGCGCCGCCGACGCCGACGATATTACCGCGGAGACATTTGTGCGCGCCTGGGCCGGCAGCCAGAAGATTCGTACGGAAACTGTCAAGGCGTATCTGTTCACTATCGCCCGCAATCTGTATCTTAAACAGGCCGCCCGCGCCAGACGAGAGGTGGCGCTGGATGAGACGCTGGTTGCCCCGCTGCCTGAACCTGACGGACAGTTGGCGAGACGCGAGGTGTTGACGGCCGTTTTCCGCCAGCTGCATCAGCTATCCGAAGCCGACCGCACCGCCTTCATCCTGCGCATCCAGTATGAACTGCCTTACGCCGAAATCGCCCGCATTCTGGCCATTTCGGAAGCGGCGGCCAAAGTAAAGGTTCACCGCGCCCGGCTCAAGCTAACGGCCGTGCGCCGTGACTATGAGGAAGCCTGACATGACGATTACCCGAGATGTTATCCTGGATCTGCTGCCCCTGTATCTAGCGAACGAAGCCAGCGCCGACACGCGGGCATTGGTAGAGGAATTCTTAAACGGCGATCCGCAGTTGACCAAATTGATCGAGCAGTCGAAGGTAACGCAGTTTGATTTCGAGGTTCCTACACCTCTGACAAAGGAGCATGAAATGAAAACATTTGAAAAGACCCGGTTTTTGCTGTTTCAGCAGAAATTATTCCTGGCCCTGGCAGTGGCAACCACGTTATTCCTCGTTGCCTTTCGCTTCGATGAAACCGGCGTGACATGGTTGTGGGCTGCGACGCCGGGTATGGGTTGGGCGATGCTTGGCGTTGCGTCCCTGTTTTGGATTGCCTTTCTCAACGCAAATTGGATGATGAACCGTGAAGGGTAGGGACGTATACCTGATGAGGGCACAAGGTCACATCTGACAAGGTGACAAACATGTCAGATTATGAACTTTGCGAGTATGGTCAGCCCCTGATGTAGACTCAGCGGGGACGACTGCCAGGGTAAAACGGCCGTTCCCGTATCCTTTAGCGCCGCTCAATCACCAACGGGCTGCCGTTAATGTCTGTCGTCGTGGAGAGGACATAACCGCCATAGGTGCAGTCGCCCTGCACCACTTCGCGCACCTGCCCGCTCACCGTCAGGTGATGCACTGTCTGCGGCAGCAGCGGGAATTCCAACTCCGTCGGGAAGGCAGCCGTGCCGCCGACTGTGCCCGATTCGGCCGTAATTGTGATCAGCGTCCCATTGCCCAGCGTAACGGACACAATCTGCGATTCCGCGTTGGTGGGGGATGTGACTGGCTGCACCGCCAGCAGTTCCGGCGTGGCCTGCGGGCAAGGATACGGTGTGGCTGGCGGCCCTTCGGTGGTCGTTTGCGGAGCAACGGCCGTTTCATAAAACAAAAACCCGGCCATCACAACCAACAGGATTAGAACAATCACAAGAATACGTCGCATGGCGCTCACCTCACCAGATTTGGGTCTACAATATATTGCCACCAGTTATAGGCCACGCCGTTGGCCGCGCCGGTGATATGCGGCAGGCGGCGGAACCACCATTGATGATGGGCGCGAATGTCGCCATTCCCCCAATCGGCGCAGTCCACAATGCGCGTTTCGCCAGACAGGTTGGGAAAGTCCAGCCAATTGTCGCAGCGGGCGGGCACGCGGCTCTTATTGCCCCAATCGTAGTCGCGCACACTGTTGGGGGCAAAGTGCATCAGCCCCACTTCCGCCTGGCCGGGATGCGTCTGGTCATATTGGATAAAGCGCTGCCACAAATTGTTGGCCCCTTTGGTGTTGCGGTAAGTATGTTTCATGATGGACTCGGCGCGGTGGCCGAACGCTTCCAGCATTTCACCCACGCCGCGCTGGTAGTTGAAGCCCATGATGATAAAGCGTTTGTTGGCCCGCGCTGTTTGCGTCAGCGGCGGCGCGTTGCACCAGAATGCGCCCGGTCCACCCATGATGGATTCGTAATACCCGGCGTAAGGGAAGGCAAAAAGCCAGAACTCGTCTATCGCCCCGTTGTTGACTTTGTTGATCATGTCAAATTCGGCCAACAGGGCGTCGTAGTCTACGGCGTCGGGTTGATGGAAGCCGGTGCGCGCTTTCCAGGCGGCCACAAAGTCGTCGGCTTTGTAAGTGAAGCCATCCTGCTTACGCGGGAATTTGTCCACTTCCAGGCGCTCGACAATTTCATAATTGCAATAACCATAGCTGATGTCGCGCAGGTCGGCGATGTAACCGGCGCTGAGGGCGTCGGGGTCGCCCCATTTAAGAACTTCGTTGAGCTGTTTGCCGCCCGCGCCCGGTACGGTGGGGTTGTGGATGATGAGGGAGACACGCTTGCTTACCGGCGTGGGTTTTTGGCCGATGGGCTGCACGGCCGTTGCCGATTTCCTGTCTTGCAGTTTGTTGTTGAGCCAATCTAACCACGTGTTCAGTTGTGATTCCAGTTTACTCATGGCAAAGCCTCGTTGGGTAACAATTTGCCCAAAGATGTCGCATCTCTGGGGAGTTACGCTCTATGTTGACAAACTTTGCCCTTTTTGTAAAGCAGTTGGCCCCCTTTCAGGTGCGACGCACTTTGCCAAAGTGCGTCGCACCTTTGCTCACTGGTATTTCACCACGGAGTTAACCTCAGTGCCCTCCGTGTCTCCGTGGTAAGCAGCTGCGTTATTTCACGATAAGCGGCAGGTGCAGCGTATAGGCTTCCACCGTCAGACCACCGGCCAACTGCCCGCTCTGGCTGTTGGGATTGGTTACAACCACATCGTAGGTTCCAACGGGCACGCTGCCGGGCACAACGGCCGTTAACTCACCAGCCGTCAGCCAGACCACGTTCTCCAGTGGGTAGTTAGCGCTGCCCGCTGCCAGCGTCACCGTCGCCCCGTTCAGGAAGTTGGAGCCGGTAATCGTTACCACCGCCAGACTGTTGATTTTCACCCGGTTTGGGCTGACGCCGGTCACATTTGGCTGTGCGCCGTAAACGGTGAAGCCATTGGTCAGCACGGCCGTTTGTGTATCCGGGTTGGTCAGGCGCACCGTGTAGATGCCTTCCGGCACGCTGCCCGGCACGTCGGCCAGGACTTGCGTGGCCGAAATCACCAGCACATTGTCCAGGGCATAGGTGGCCGCCCCTTGCACCAGGTCTACCGTCAGGCCGGCCATGAAGTTGCTGCCGGTCAGAGTAACGGCCGTTACCTGCCCCACATTGCTTTCTTCCGGCGTCACCGCCGTCAGCGTCGGCGCTTCGGCCGATAACAAACTCAGCGATGCCTGCCAGGTGGTGCGGGCATACCCGGCCGATTGTAAACTGGTGAAGCTGTACAACCCGGCCGGCCGGGAGAAGGTGACGGTGTAGCTGGAACTGTTGGCGATGCGCGTGGGTGGGTAGGGGCTGATGTCGAAGTTGGTAAACCCTTCGTCCATCACCACCGCCAATTGATACGTCCCGGCCAGCGACAGGTCTACCAGAATGTTGGAATGGAGGCCGTTTTCCAGGGAGACGCCCGACCAGGCATAGGCGGGTTGGGGGATGGCCTGAATGGCAATCTGGTAGCTGACGGCGGCGGCATTGCCACCGGCGGCGACCAGGCGCAGGCGGGCATCGGCCGGCAGGGTGACGGCCGTCCACACAGTTTCTGTGCCGTAGATGGCTGGCAGGGTTGTCGTGGTCGTCACGGCGTCCCACAATTGCAACGAGACGGCATCGGCGGCGCTGCCGGTGATGGTGATGACTACGTTCGCCAACATCTCCGCGCCGACGTGAATCGGCAGCCATTCTTGGCTGAAATCATTGCCGTCGCCGCCAAGCTGACCGCCCACTTTGGTATAGGGCAGGGCGTCGTTGTCGGCCGTTGGGCCGCTAATCACCACATTCCAGGCTGCGCCAACGGCCGAATCCTGGTCCACGACCAGGTTATGGACTCCGGCGGGCACAAAGTAGGTCACGGCCGTGTCATCCTCCACCGTTTTCTGGATAAATTCATCGTTAACCAGCAGTTGGTAACGGCCGCTGTTTTGCCCCAGGCCGAAGGTGTACAAGCCGGCGTTGGGGAAATTGACGCGCACCTGGCTGGCCGCGCCATCGGCCGCCGTCACGCCAGACCAACTGGTGTTGGGCTGCGGGATGGCGCGGAAGCTGAGGCTGTAATTGACGGCGGCGCTGTTGCCAATGGCCGCCCGCAGGTACACGCGGGCGTCGGCGCTAAGGTCCAGCGTGCGCCACGTTGTCTCCTGCCCGTAGACGGTGACGCTGTCTATCAGGCTGCCGTTGGCGTTCAGCACATCCACCCGCAAGGCATCGGCAGCCGCGCCGTTGATGGCGATGGACAGGTTGACGGCCGTTGCCTGCCCCAGGTGAATCGGCAGCCATTCGTCGCTGAAATCATTGCCCACGCCGCCCAACGCGCCGCCGCTGCGGGCATAGGGCAGGCTGTCGGCGCTGGCTCCCACACTGCCAATCACCACATCCCAATTAGCGCCCAGACCAGAATCTTGCTCCAGGTACAGGTCGTGCATCCCGGCCGGCACGTAGTAGGTGACGTTGGTGTCGGTTTCGGCCGTTTTGCGGATGTGGTTGGTGTGATTGGTGGTGAGGCGGAATTGGTAACGGCCGTTATCCACCCCGTTGGCAAAACTGTACAGGCCGCTCTGCGGGAAGATGAGCCGAATGTGGCTGTTTTCGCCCACCGCCGCCGCCAGACCATCCCAGGTGTATCCGGCGCTGGGGATGTAATAGAAGACCAGGGAAATGGTGGCGGTGGTTGTGTCGTTGTTGCTCAACTGGATGCTGTTTTGGCCGGTCAGCAGGCCGGTCCCCCAGACCGTTTCGCCATCGAAGGCACGGCCGTCCCAGACGACGCTGCTGCTGCCGTTGGTCAGCGCCAGGTCTACATCCGCGCCGGAAACTGCCAGGGCAAAATTGAAGTCCAGGCTGCCGCTGGGCACGGTATACAGCGGCGTCACCGATTCACCGGGAGCCAAAACGCCGTCAAAGGTGAAAAAGCTCTCTCCGGCGGTGGTCGCGGCGATGCTCGCCGTCCAATCGGCCGCCGGATAGGCCGCGTCTTGCAAGACGACCACCTCGTGCCAGCCGGCTGTCACCATCATGTCGTAGGTTGTATCGGAACTGGCCTGCGGACCACGCAGGTTCAGGGCGTCGTCCAGCACCAGATTGGCAAAACCGCTGGCCGCCTCCAGACTAAAGCGATAGAGGCCGCTGGCGGGGAAGTTGACCATGATGACCGAATGGGCCGTGCCGGCCAGCGAGAAGCCATCCCAGGTGGTCGCGCTGGCCTGGGGCACGGCCGTTACCTGGATGGTATAGGCCAGCGGCCCATTGTTGCTGCCGCTGATCAGGCGCAGTCGGTTGGCTCCGGCGCTCAACTCAAAAGTCATCCATCCTTTTTCCGTGCCCATAAAATCTGGCGAGACAAAAGATGGCGTGGCGCTGCCCGCCTGGTACACCTCCAGGCGCAGGCTGTCGTTGGCTGCGCCGCTCAGGCTCAGGCTCAGGTTGACGGTGGCGGCGGCATCCAAAGCCAGCGGCAGCCATTCCGCGGCGAAATCGTTGCCCGCACCGCCCAGGTGTCCGCCTGCTTTGGCATAGGGCAGGCTGTTGGCCCCAGCGCTCAGCAAGCTGACGCTGACGCTCCAATCTGCGCCAACGGCCGTATCCTGCACCAGGCTTAAGGCGTGGGTCCCGGCAGGCACGTAATATACCACGTCGTCGCTGCCGCTCTCTACGGTTTTTTGGATGAAGGGAGCGCTGCCCACGTCTAGCAGGAATTGGTAACGGCCGTTGACGGCGAAGTCGAAGGTATACAGGCCGGACGTGGGGAACTGCACGCGGGTGTTGCTGTGCGCGCCGCTGGCGTTGGCTTGCCCAGACCAGGTATAGGCCGCTGTGGGTAGGGCATTCAGGCTGAGGGAATAATTGACCGGTCCGCCAACGGCCGTCAGGTGAATCAGGCTCAGCCCGGCCGGTAGATCCAAGGTCATCCAGGTGGTTTCGCCGGTCTGTACGGTTTGGGCGGCGCTGACGGCCGTTCCACCCGACCGCACCTCATTCACCGCCACTTGCAAGCTGTCGCCCGGCGCGCCGGTGGCGGTAAGGACCAGATTGGTCTGCGCCGCGGCGGCCAGGTACACAGGCAGCCATTCTTCGACGATGGCGCTGCTGCTCTTCTGGTAGGGCAGACTGTCGGCCGCCTGGCCGGTGTAGGCGATAGCCACGCTCCAGTCTACCGAGCCGCCAGCCGCGCTTTGGCTGATGGTCAGCGTGTGGACCCCAGCGGTTACGTAGAAGACGGCCGTGCTGTTGGCGACGACAGTTTTTTGTAGGTAGTTGTTATCCAGGGCAAACTCATAACGGCCGTTGGCGTTTACGCCAAAATCGAAGCTGTACAGCCCACTGTGCGCGAAAATGAGTTTGGCCTGGCTGTTGACGCCGGTCGGCGCCGCCTTGCCCTGCCAGGTAAAGGGTACGGCGGGCAAATCATAAAAGTTCAGACTGAAATTGGCCGCCTGCCCGCCCGGATTGTGCAAGGTGAACTGGTTGACCCCTGGCGTCAGCACCACTGTGCCCCACACCGTCTCGCCGGGTTCCACGTCATCGGCCCAGATAAGCGCGTTGGCGCTGTCGCGGACCTGGAACGGGACTGGAACAGCGCCGGAGGAGATGGTCAGGGCAAAGTTGGCGGCGCGGCTGCCGCCCGATTGAAAATACGTGGGCGAGAGGGTCGCGCCAGGATTGATGACGCCATTCAGGGAATAAAAGGGCGTTCCGTTGTTGTCTGGCTGTAACAAGGCCGCCTCGTTGGCATACGCCAGGGAGCCTATCCCGGCTGAAAGGATGATGACGGCTGCGAGGATCAAGAAGAGTCTAAAAAGATAATTCAGTGGAGAATGTCTGCTCACGTTCATTACAACCTCCTGAGTTGTACATCAAAAAAGAAACGGTCAGTTAACGGTTAGCTAAGGTAATGACCCATAATCGGAATTATACTGCCCGCCAGGGGCCATTCTGGGGAAGTAGTGCTAATATCCTACCAGTGTATTGTGCGGCAAACGGCCGTGAGCGGCCGTTTGGCCGAAGAGAGTAGGGGGAAATTTGTGGATCATGTTCCTTACGGCGCTGCCGTGCTGTGTTAGAATACCTGACAGTAGGCTTCATCAGTGGTTCACCCACCACCACGAATGAAAATCCACAGCTTTCACAGATGGACACAAATTTTTTATCTGGGAAATCTGTGGACTATTTTCAAGGGAAACTGACGAAAATGGATCACCTTCAAAACGCTTTGCTTGCTTTGGAAGATGGCACGTTGTGGCCGGGCGTCGGCTTTGGCGCAGTTGGCGACGCCACCGGTGAAATTGTTTTCAACACCAGCCTTAGCGGCTACCAGGAAATTCTCACCGACCCCTCCTATCATGGTCAGATCATCACCTTCACCATGCCCCACATCGGCAACACCGGCTGCACGCCGGAAGACGACGAAAGCGACCGCGTTTGGCCGGCCGGATTGGTGGTGCGCAGCCTCAGCCCGGTGGTTAGCAGTTGGCGCGCCCGGCAGAGCCTGCCAGATTATTTGGCCGAACGCGGCGTTGCTGCCATGACGGACGTGGACACACGCGCCCTGGTGCGCCACATCCGCACCCATGGAGCGATGCGCGCCGCCTTCAGCACGGCCGATCCCGACCCCGACCGTCTCCTGGCCCTGGCCCGCGCCGCCCGCGACATGAACGGCCTGGATCTGGCCCGCGAAGTCACCTGCCCCGAACCCTACCGCTGGACCGAAGCGGCGGATTGTGGCAGCCCAATCGCCAATCGCCAATCCTTCGGCAAGCTCAGGACCAATCGTCAATCGTCAATCGCCAATTCCACGTCGTTGCCTACGATTTTGGCATCAAGCGCAACATCCTGCGCATGTTGTCTGCCTATGGCTGTCGGGTGACGGTGGTCCCGGCGACGACGACGGCGGCGAAAGCGTTAGCCCTGGAACCGGATGGCATTTTTCTCTCCAATGGGCCGGGCGACCCGGCGGCCGTCACTTACGCCATCGAAGCGGTGGGCGAGCTATTGGGGCAGAAGCCCATCTTCGGTATCTGCCTGGGGCATCAGATTTTGGGGCTGGCATTGGGGGCGCAGACCTATAAGCTCAAATTCGGCCATCGCGGCAGCAATCAACCGGTGCAGGTGGCCGAAAGCGGCGCGGTGCAAATCTCCAGCCACAATCACGGCTTTGCCGTTGACGCCGCTGCCTTACCCGCTGGCGTCGTCGCTTCGCATATTAATCTTAACGACCAATGCTGCGAAGGGCTGGCCGCGCCTGCTTACCGCGCCTTCTCCGTGCAGTACCACCCGGAAAGCTCTCCTGGCCCCCACGACTCGGACGAACTGTTCGCCCGCTTTGTGGCGCTGATGGGGGAGTGAGGGGGCGGGGAAACGGCCGTTAATCGCATAAACTGCCCAAACCGCAACCCCTTTGTCCTTTGTCCCTTTGGATTAAATTCCTCCCTGGAGCAACTATGGCAATTTTTGACTGGCTGTTCGGGCCGAAAGTGCCCCAAATCACTGTTCAGGAAGCGCAGCGCCGCCTGAAAACTGAACGCGACCTGATCATCCTCGACGTGCGCCAGCCGGCCGAAACCCAAAGCGGCATCGTCCCCGGCGCACTCCTCATCCCCCTCACCGATTTGGGCCGCCGCCTGGACGAACTACCCCGCGACAAGCCCATCCTGACCATTTGCGCTTCCAGCCACCGTAGCCCGATGGCCGCCCGCCGCCTGGCCAAAGCGGGCTACACCGTCACCGACGTGGCCGGTGGCATGGGGGCCTGGACGCAGGCCGGTTTGCCGATCAAGAAGGGGAATTGAGATTGGATGACCCGTCCTAAATACAATTGACACATTGGTGACTATTCAGGACGGGCCACCTGGCAAAACTGATGGAAAGGTTTACTCACCGGCATTCGTCTTCATGAGTAGAAACGGCCGTTCTTCGCTCACACAGCATCACCGAACGGCAAAAATTCATACTCTGGAGGACAATTGTTATGAGTCAAACCTATCGTTTTCGATTTGTTCGTCAGGCGGCCGCGCTCATCATCCTCGGCTTGCTCGTCTTTTTTGTGGCGCAGGGGTCGGCGGCCAGCGCGACCCCCGAAGCGCCAACCGCCCCCGAAGCGGCGCTTTCATTCGTCAATGTCAGCGCCCCGGCCATCAACTGCCTGTTCGACGCCGACTGCACCATCACCGTAGACGATACCACTGCCCTGTTCACGTTCGACGGCATGGGCGGCGCCGGCTTCCTGCAATCTCGCGGTTGGCCGCGTGGGGAAGTGGGCACGGCCGGCGCCGGACTTTACCCCTACCTGTACCGCGTAGACATGCGCGAATTGGTAGGGCCGGGCAATCCCGCCTGCATCACCTCTTTTGCCCTGGACTTTGGCCCGGTGGTGCCGCTGGATTACAACGGTGATGGCAGTGTGGATCATGGTTTTGTCGTCACCGGCGGCGGCTTGGGCAGCGTCGCGCCATCGGCCATTGACCTGACGACCGGGCGGCTGACCTTTACCTTCGCCACACCGGTCTGCGGCGATTTTTCACCGGCGCAGAACAATGGCGTCAGCAGCTTCTTTTTTGGTCTGGTCTCGCCTTTCCGCGACAAAGAGGTAACGGCCGTTCTGAACAACAATTGGGCCGCGCCATTGTCGCTGCCCGCTCGCGCGCCAGATTTCAGCGGCGCGCCGGCCCTGTCCGTTTTCCCCAGCAGCGGGCCGGCTGGCGAGCCGGTGCAGCTTATTGGCAGCGGTTACACGCCCGGCGGTTACCCCGGCACAATTCGCTGGAACGGAGCAGACGTGGCGACGCTGCCCATCCCCAACGGCGGCGCGTTTACCCAGCCCTTCACCATCCCCGCCGAAGCGCCCACCGGTGACCACACCATCACCGTTTGTTCGCTAAACCCCTGCGCTACCGGCGAATTTGAGCAGTTAGCCAGCGCGCCGTTTGGGGTAGACGGCCGTTCGCCGTCCACTCTCCCCTACCATCTCTATTTGCCCCTGATCAGCAAACCGGGTCTGGCTGCCGCCGAACCATTCAGCTACGTCATTGATCCCAGCGTTACCCCCATTCAGGCTGAACTGCCAGGGCTGGATGGCGGTGCGCCCCGGCCATTGGCCGCCATGCGCGACCCCCGCGGCCAGGTCAGCACCTTCGTCGCCAACGAATTGGTGGTGCAAACCGATGACGCTGCCGCCCTGGCGGCGCTGGTGGCGCGCACCGGCGGCGAGATTCTGCTGGCAATCAATCCGGCCGACGCCGGGCTGAGTGACCTGGCAAATATCTACCTGATACGCGCCAACCTGAGTACGGCCGATTTAAGCAGCCTGGCAGCCAACGTCACCGCCCTGATCCCGCCGGAAATCGGGTCAGCCGGTCGCTTTGCCTATTCCAGCAATGATGGCGCGCGGGTGTTTGCCCTGGCAGCCGAAGAAGCAGTCGGCGGCCTGACCGTCGGCGTCAACTGGGTCAGCGAAACGGCCGCCATTCCCACCAACAGCCAGGAAGCGCCCGCCGGACCAGAAGTAGGCGGGGTGGTCTACTCGCCTAATGCCTACACCTGGGCGCACTTTGCCAGAGGAACCGTGCAGAACATCGGCGTACCAGAAGCGTGGACGCTGATGTCGCGGGCCGGCCGATTGGCGAACCGCGTAGACCTGGCTATCCTGGACGGTGGTTACTTCCCTAACTCAGATTTTCCGGCCGGCATGACGTACATCTCGGTCATTCCCTTCATCACCGACCCGCGCAACGTGAATGGGGTAGATGGCAGCGCGCCTTTCCACGGGACCGATGTGCTGCAAACGGCCGTTGCCCGTTCCGATAACAACTTCGGCGTCGTCGGCGTGGCCGCACCCATCGCCCGTCCCATCGCCGTTTTCACCTCGTATGATTATGTGGTTTCCATTGCCGCCGTGTTGGCCGCCCGCACCGCCGGCGCGGACATCATCAACATGAGCTACAGCGCCAACGTGCCGGCTGTCTTCGGTTGGACCGTGTGGCCCTTCGAGCTGACCACCGTTGCCCTGCGCGCTTCCGGCGTCTTACTCTTCGCCTCGGCCGGCAATGCCGGGCAAAACGTGGATGGCGAAGACTGCTTCCTGGGCATCTGTTGGGAACATACCTGGCACACCCCCTGTGAAAATGATGGCGTGTTATGCGTCGGTGGTCTGCGCTGGAACTCGCAGATGCGCGCCACCAATTCCAACTTCGGCCCTCGCGACGTGGACATCTTCGCCCCATACACCGTCTACCGGGGACAATCCCCGGCCTTTCCTGGCGCAGGAACTACTGTGGACATGGTGAATGGAACCAGTTTCTCCTCGCCCTATGCCGCCAGCGTGGCGGCGCTGATTTGGGCCGCGAACCCTTCGCTGAACGCTAACCAGGTATGGGACCTGATGCGCACCACCGCCCACAGCAGTCCAGACGGCCGTGTCAACCGTTACGTCAACGCCTATCAGGCGGTGCTGTCGGCCATTGGCGTGGGTATAGACGCTACGCTCACTGCCCCCACCAACGGCGGCACGTATCCCAAAGGGCATCCGGTGCGCCTGAGCGCCAACGTCGGTTATGTGACAACCGGCAGCGCCATCCCGCCCCAGGTGCAGTGGCGGGTAGATGGCGTCCTGGTCAACAGTGTCACTTATGACCTGGACAGCGGCTCCCACCTGCTGTACCCGGAGACCTATGTGCGCAACCTCAGCGAAGGCTCGCACACGGTCAACATTCGGGTTACGGCAGGAACGGCCGTCGTAGAACGCAGCGCCACCTTCACCATCCAAAACTCGCCACCAACAGCCACGATTGATCAACCGGCCAGCAGCGCGTCTTTCTGCCAGGGCGAAACAATCATATTTCGCGGTTCGGCGTTTGACCCCAACCAGCCGGCTGGCGTGCCCGACAGCGCCTTCGCCTGGCGTTCCAACGTCAACGGCGGCTTGGGCACAGGCGCCACCCGCCCCATCAGCACGCTAAGTGTAGGGGCGCACGTCATTACGCTGCGGGTAACAGACGATGGCGGTTTGTGGGATGAGGACAGCATCAACGTAACCATTCTCAGCGCCTCTAATCCGCTTTGTATAGACCTGCCGCCCTCGGCGCAAATTACCAGTCCGGCCAATGGGGCCTCGTTCGAGGCCAACAGTTGGAATGGCACACATTGGTACAGACAAATCACCTTTACTGGTATTGTGGATGATCCGGAAGATGCCACCAGCGCGCTCAACGTGCAGTGGTTTTCTAACCGGCAGGGGTCGTTGGGCACGCCATCGGTGAATCCAACAACTGGGGTAACGACGATTACGGCCAATATCCTGGTACTGGATTCGTGCGGCTCCACCCACACTATTACGCTGCGGGTAACAGACAGCTTCGGGAACGTGACGGAAGATCAGATTACGATTTTTGTCAGCCTGCTGTGTTAAATCGGGTAGAGACGTTGGAGTGCAACGTCTCTCTCTAGAGTTGTCAAATCTTTAAGATTTGACAACTCTAGACCAAAGTCAACAGAACCTCAGCAAAAAGCCCTGACCATCAGGGCAGGGCTTTTAAAGATTGGGTAATCGGGTGAAGATTGGGCGTGGGCCTAACGGTGTGGGCCTAACGGCGTGGGCCTAACGGCGTGGGCCTAACGGCGTGGGCCGCGGGAACGGCCGTCACGCGAGCCGCCATCTCTGGACCCACCACCGCCACGATTGCCGCCGCCACCACTGCGATTGCCCCCGCCGCCACTGCGCGGGTTGTCACTGGCGCGGGCCTCGTCCAGGCTCCAGCCTTCCAACACGGCGCGGCGCGACAGCCGCACTTTGCCTTCGGGGCTGATGTCCGTCACCATCACCATCACCTCGTCGCCGACTTTGATGGCGTCTTCGACGCTGCGCAGGTGGTCGCTGGAAATTTGGGAGATGTGCACCAGGCCGTCGGTCCCGGGAATAAATTCCACAAACGCGCCAAATTCGGTGGTACGCACCACTTTGCCGGTGTAAATCTGGCCCGGTTCCGGCGATTTGGTCATGGCGCCGATGGCTTCCACGGCCGCTTCGGCCTTCAGCCCATCCACACCGGCCACATAAATCGTGCCGTCTTCCTGAATGTCCACAGACACTTCGTAGGTCTCTTCCAGGCTGCGGATGGTTGCGCCGCCCTTGCCGATGACCGCGCCAATTTTGTCCGGGTCAATCTTGATGGTTAACATGCGCGGCGCAAAGGGGCTTAATTCTTTGCGCGGTTCGCTGATCGTTGCCAGCATTGAATCCAAAATCTGCAAACGGCCGACACGCGCCTGTTCCAATGCCTGGGCCATTAACTCTTGAGTCAGACCGCTGATTTTAATGTCCATCTGGATGGCGGTGATGCCTTCGCTGGTCCCGGCGACTTTAAAGTCCATGTCGCCCAGGTGGTCTTCCATGCCCTGGATGTCCGTCAGCACGGCGTATTTTGCGCCATCGCTGATCAGACCCATGGCCACGCCAGCTACCGGGCGCTTAATGGGCACACCACAGTCCATCAGGGCCAGGGTGGAGGCGCAAACGCTGGCCTGGCTGGTAGAGCCATTGGAGGACAGCACTTCGGAAACGACGCGAATGCTGTAGGGGAACTCTTCTTGCGAAGGAATCATGGGCCGCAGCGCATTGCCGGCCAGAGCGCCGTGGCCGATCTCGCGCCGTTTGGGGCCGCGCAGGGGCCAGGTTTCGCCGGTGGAGAAGGGCGGGAAGTTGTAATGGTGCATGTACCGTTCCGTCTCTTCGGGGGCCAGGCCGTCTAGTTTTTGCGCTTCGCGCATGGTTCCCAGGGCGACGATGGAGAGGACCTGGGTCTGGCCGCGGCGGAAGAGGCCGGAGCCGTGGGCGCGAGGGCTGAGGCCAACTTCGGAGGAAAGGGCGCGGACGGTGGTGTAGTCACGGCCGTCGGGACGGATGCCGTCATAGAGGATTTGGTGGCGCACGGCCATTTTCACCTCTTTGGCGATGATCTCGCGGATCGCTTTGGGGTCGGCTGTGTCATCTGCGGTGATGAAGCTGTTGACAACTTCTTCACGCACGGCGTCTATGGCGGCGTTGCGGTCTTCGCGTTCGGTGGTGGTGCTGATGATCTGTTGGATGCGGCCGGCCAGGCGGGCTTTAACGGCCGTTTCCAATTCACTATCCACACTCGCCAGGGTAACGGCCGTCTTTTCCTTGCCGATGGCGGCGCGCATCTCTTCTTGCACGTCAATCAGCGGCTGCATCGCCTGGTGGCCAAAGGCCAACGCCTCGACAAACAGGCTTTCGGGCGCTTCGTTGGCGCCCGCTTCCACCATGATGATGGCGTCGCGGCTGCCAGCCATGCGCAAATCCAATGTGCTGTTTTCCATCTCAACGTTGGTCGGATTAACCACAAACTGCCCATCAATATAGGCTACACGCACTGCGCCAATCGGCCCATTCCAGGGAATGTCGGAAATGGTCAGGGCGGCGCTGGCGGCATTGACGGCCATAATGTCCATCCGATGCACGCCATCCGAAGAAAGCGTGGTGACGATGATCTGCACTTCATTGCGCATACCGTCGGGGAATAACGGCCGTAACGGGCGATCAATCAGGCGCGAAGTCAGCGTGGCGTCGGTGGTCGGGCGGCCTTCGCGGCGGAAAAAACCACCGGGGATACGGCCGGCGGCATACATTTTCTCTTCATAATCGGCGCTCAGCGGGAAAAAGTCCAGCCCTTCGCGCACATTTTTGGACATGGTGGCCACAGCCAGCAGCAAACAGTCGCCCACGCGAATGGTCACTGCGCCGCCGGCCTGTTCGGCCAATTTGCCGCTGGCAAAAGTAATCGTCTTACCGGCCACGGTGGTGGTAAAGGTATGTTCAGGTAACATGATAAAGCAAACCTCCAAAAACATCTTGTGTTGAATAGGGCAGCCACTGGCAGCCGCTAAGGGTTCCATCCATCTGGGAGTTAAGCCAAAGCGACTGTGAACGACGCGCCGCAGCGGCTGGGAACAGCCACTATTTTGGGCGCAGCCTGTTTCTATTCAACCGGTTGATAAGATGTTGAGGCCGGGGGGTTAGGGACTGGGGACTGGCTCTTACCGGTCATTCTGGGTAAGGGTCACTACCCAATTCCTAAACCTATCTCCCTGGCGTCAACGACAGGAGGGCGAACTTCACGTTCGCCCTCCGTTGAGACAATAAAATTTTAGCGACGCAAGCCCAGACGCTTGATGATGGCGCGATACCGTTCCGGGTCTTTTTTGCGCAGGTAGGCCAGCATACGCCGCCGTTTACCCACGAGCCGGAGCAGACCACGACGTGAGCTTTCGTCGTCTTTGTGCAGCTTCAGGTGTTCTTGCAACTGCTTGATGCGGCGATCAAACATCGCAATTTGCACTTCGGCTGAACCTGTGTCGCCCTCATGGGCGCCAAACTCAGTAAAAATTTCGGCTTTTTCTGCCACTTGTAAAGGCATTGGACAATCCTCCAGTGAAATGATATGCAGCCCGGCAGCCGTCGCGCCGAATAGCGTCGTGCTTTCGAGCCGAATCAGGATTATAACGCAGGTTAATCAGCTTGCCAAAGTCGCGGGGAGAGCCGTGTTCAGGAACGAGATTTGAATAATCTGCACGTTTAGATTGGACAAATCTTCTGAGATTTGTCCAATCTTTGCAGTGTTCAGTGTACGGGACATTGAAAACTATGGGCTGGGCAGCGACAGCTCTTGCCGGATGGCGTCCAGCATCATCAGGGCGATGAGGTCATGGATGGCGTGGCCGCTTTGGAAGGTGTCCGGTTGGGTAAAGTCGTGGGGGGCGACCCGTTCTTCCATGTGGACATCGTTTTCTTTCAGGCCGCGATTGGGCAGTGTGGCAGCGATAATGTCGAAATCGAGTAAGGGGATGTTGTATTCGGCGGCCAATTCGCGCAGGATTTGGTTGTTGATGTTGTCTGGCCCTTCGATGCGGTCTGCTTTGGTGACGAGGATGGGGATAACGCCGTTGGCGATGGCAAATTCCACCACCTGGCGCATGTTGTAGCGGTAGCCAGAGGGCGCGCCGGCGTCGTTGGAACCGAGCTTGGCAAAGAGGATGCTGGGATTGTTCAGGCGAAATTCGCAGGTTAACACGTCTTCGTTGGCTTCGCACCATTTTTTATCGGCCCACATCGGGTCGAAGACCGACCAGGAGTGCAGGCCATTGCGCGCGGCCACGCCGTAGCGGGCGAAGTGGCCTTTGTACTGGTCAATGGTCGGCTGCAAATAGGCGTAATCGCCGAGGTTATAGCCAGCCGGATTGTCGAATTTGCCCATGAAGTTGGGATTCAGGCTAGTAGAGTCGCCCAGTTTGGAGAAGGTTTGGCTGTCACGCCCCTGCGCCTGGCCGACGGCGTAAATTTCGTGTAGATGCTGCCGCACGGCCGGCGGCAAGATGATAAAGTCGGTGACAGGGATGTCGTTGACGGGGATGGGAGTGGGGGTTGGTGTGGGGGGCACGGCCGTTGCCGTGGTTGTGGCCAATACAGGTGTATTGGTTGGCGGCAAGGTGGCGGGCAGGGCTACGGCCGTTGCCGCTGCTGGTTTGTCTTGCGCTGCCGGGACGACGATAGGTTCAACGTTGTTTTCTAGCACGGCCGGTACAGTGGCGATGGGGGCGGGGGTAATGACGGCCGTTTCCCCTGCGCTGCCACCACACCGCGCCAGCGCCAACACCACCAGAATTCCCACCAGGAAATGATGAAGTTTATAGTGCATAAAAATCCTGCCCAAAAAAATTGTAACGACGAAACCCGTCGCTAAACCACAGCGGCTCTAACTGGTGGCATGTTCACAATACCAGATGAGCAACCTTCGGGTCTTGGTCGCTGCCCCGATTCTACCATAACAACACAGTTACACTGAGGGAAAATGACACCGAAATTCACAAGGGAGACCTCATGCGTGGGCTGCACCCACCGCCACGAATGGAAACCCTGGGGGCGCAGGCGTCTCGCCTGCCGGTCAGTTATCACACCGTCAAAGTCAAATCCCTCGAGTAGCGGAATCGCTCGTGTGGCATCATTGGCCTGACCACCAGTCCGGGGGCCGGGTCGTAGCCGCGGCTGTAGGGCAGCCGCCAGGCCAGGTTGTCTTCGCCTTATTGACAAGATAACTTTACGGTGTATATTTATGATGTAAATTAACGATGTAGAACTATTTGCGAGGATCTTATGGCGCGACCCAAGAAAAACGAGCAACAAACGGATTTACGCGAGCGCATCATGACCGCCGCCTGGGCGCAAATTGCCAACGATGGCGCGCCTGCCCTTTCGCTGCGGGCCATTGCCCGCGATCTGCATATCACTGCCCCGGCCATCTACAACTATTTCCCTGACCGGGATGCCCTGGTGACGGCGCTGATCGTGGCGGCGTTTGATTCGTTTGCCGATGCGCAGGAAACGGCCGTTGCCGATCTACCCTCTGCCAATCACAAAGCGCGGCTGTTGGCTTTGGGCCAGGCTTACCGGACATGGGCTATCACCTACCCGGAGCGCTACCAACTCATCTTTGGCACGCCCATTGCTGGATACCACGCGCCACTGGAAATTACCGGCCCGGCCGCCGCACGCAGCCTGACAGTCATTGTGGACGTGCTGGCGGCGGCAGATGCGGCCGGCGAGTTGCAAGTTTTGCAAATTGTGCCCATGCCGCCGGAGGTAGACGCGATGCTGTGCCAATGGCAAAGCGGTCGCGCCGCAAACGTATCGTCCACGGCGCTTTACCTGGCGCTGATGATGTGGGCGCAGGTGCATGGCCTGGTTTCGCTGGAGATTGGCGGCCAGTTTCCCTCTTTTGTCGTTGATTCAGGGGCGCTGTACCAACATGAGTTGGCGCGGTTGACCCAACAATTGATAACCGTGGTGACCACATGAACATTACCCAGATCAAACTCAGTTTTTCCAATGCTTACCTGGTGCGCGGCCACAAAACCATCTTGGTGGATATGGGAATGCCTGGTGAAGAGGATAAAATTAACCGGCCTTTCCCGGCCGTTACTCCCGATCTACTCCTCGACAACGCCTTTGACCTGAATTCATTTGGGGTTGAGGGGTGTATTTTGCCCACGCCTGGGCACACCGCCGGCTCTATTGCACTGCTGCTGGCGGATGGCACGGCCGTTGTCGGCGATGTGATGATGGGCGGCGTGATGGGTGGCGCCCTATTTGGCGCGCGCCCCAACTACCATTATTTTGCTGAGGATGTAACGGCCGTTCAAAGCAGTATCCGCAGCCTGTTGGCCGCCGGGGTACAAACTTTCTACGTCGGACACGGCGGCCCGCTGCGCCGTGCCGATGTGGAAAAACGCTTCGCCGGAACCGCCTGACTAACCAACGGACAAACAAACCAGAGATAAAACCATGACCAACCTACACGTCGTTTTCGGAGCCGGCCCCCTGGGGCGTTACACTGCAACAGCTTTGCTCGAAATGGGTCATATCGTCCGCCTGGTCAACCGCTCTGGCCAGATGGCCGACGCCCCGGCCGGGGCGCAAATCGTCGCCAGCGATGCCTATGACCTGGCGCAGAATCGAGAAGTGACGCAGGGGGCGACGGCCGTTTACCAATGCGCCCAACCCCACTACCACGAATGGGCGGAAAAGTTCCCCCCTTTGCAGCGCGCCATTCTGGAGGGAGCAGCAGCCAACGGGGCGAAATTGGTGGTGGGTGATAATTTGTATATGTACGGCCGTCCCAGCGGCCCCTTGCGCGAAGATTCTCCCGTCAACCCTCACACCCAAAAAGGCAAAGTGCGCGCCGCCATGGCCCAGGAAGTGCTGGACGCCCACGTCAGCGGCAAAATCCGCGCCGCCATTGGCCGCGCCAGCGATTTCTTTGGCCCCTACGACACGGCGCTGACCGATTATGCCATTCGCCCGGCCGTAGCGGGCAAGCCAGTTAACTTGCTCGGCAAAACCGACCAGCCGCATACCTTCACCTACGTCAAGGATTTCGGCCGGCTGTTGGCGACTTTGGGCACACGCGAAGAAGCGCTGGGGCAGGTCTGGTTTGCGCCTAGCAATCCGCCCATCACCCAGGCGGAATTAGTGCGGCTGATTGCCGCAGAGTTGGGTCAACCGGTTAAAAGCCGCACGGCTGGCCCGCTGATGATGCGCTTGTTGGGACTGTTCAATAAGTCTATGGCGGAGACGATGGAGATGATGTACGAGTGGACGGCCCCCTTTGTGGTAGACACGTCCAAAGCAGAAAAGGCGTTTGGGCTGCAAGCCACGCCGCTGAATCAGGCGCTGCGGGAGACGCTGGCCTGGCGTTAATTAACTGCGTGGCGCCGGTGGCACGAGCGCGAGACCGGCCACAGCAAATAGACAAGTTATTTAAGTGCCATTCGTTAGCGCCGTTCGTGGCTGCGCAGTTTGACGACTGTCACTCCCACCGAAATGTCCGGGCCGCAACAATGATTCCCCCAACCAAGATACCGACAAGTACCACGATTTCCGTCACATGCTGGTTGATAGGCTCCCCAAACCATAAGCCTCGCAGTAAAGTGGTAACGTGAGTCAGGGGGATAAAACGGGCTACATTGCGAACAGTCTCCGGCATCATCTCCAGGGGCAGCGTGATACCCGACAGCATCATCATGGGGATGAACAATACGTTGCCCATCACCGTCGCTATCCGCGTGTTGGGCGCCAAACTGGCAATCACGTAGCCTAGAGCCAGAAAAGCGGCGGCGCTAAGGCCAATACCGGCCAGCAAGAGGAAGGGGTTCCCGGCAAACTGAACCCTGTAGACGCCAATGCCCAGTGTGAACAACAGCAAAATGCCGAGTAGAATCATGACAAAATAGACCATCACGTCGCTGACAAGATAGGTCAGGGGCGTAAGGGGGTGGCGCGAAAACGGCGCAGTACGCCCGCATCCCTTCGTGCCGATGTTTCGATGGGCACGGCCGTTAACCCAACCACGGCAATCACAATGGCGGCATACGTCGGCGCGTAAACGTCTAATTGTCCAAGACCGCCAAACATGGGCATTGGCTCGTTGCCAAAGATGAACCCCATTACCACCAACAGCAACGGGGCAAATAACAGCGTAAAAAATACTGCCATTGGTTCCCGCAAATATAATTTCGCTTGCACGACCACAAGCTTCTGTGCCGCAGACCTCTGTATCATTTTAATCCCTCATCTCCCTACCGGTCAGAGTCAAAAACACATCCTCCAACGTTGGGTGTTCAGTACGCAAGTCAGTAAATGGCGTTTGATTGGCCTCCAGCGCATGGACAACACTGCTGAGCAGCATTTCCTTTGGCCCATAAACAACCAGGCGTTGGCCCAATCGCTCCACACGGGTAAACCCGGATACCTGCCGCATCATTTCTTCGTCGAATGGGTCTGCTACTGTGAAGCTCACGCGGCTCTCGGCCGGCAGCGAGGCGATGAGGTTAGCGGGTGTATCAAGCGCCACGATTTTCCCCCGATCAATAATTGCTACGCGGTCGCACAATCGCTCGGCCTCTTCCATGAAGTGGGTGGTCAGGTATACGGTTTTGCCTTGCTGCCGAATGCCTTGCACCATATCCCACATGTTTCGCCGCGACTGCGGGTCTAGCCCGGTTGTTAGTTCATCCAGAAAGATAAGTTCCGGGTCGTTCACCAGGGCCAGGGCAATGAAGACGCGCTGGCGCTGGCCGCCGGAAAGTTTGGCAAGATAGTGATTTTCTTTATCGGCAAGCCCCATTTGGTTCAGCAAGTGGCGTGTGTCAACGGAGTGAGGGTAAAAGGCAGCAAACAGGTCCAACGCCTCCAGCACTTTGATTCGGGCGGGCAAAGCAGCAGTCTGAAACTGGATGCCGATCTGTTCTCGCAGGGCATAGCCGTCCCGACATGGCTCCCGTCCCAACACCTGGATTCG
Organism: Candidatus Leptovillus gracilis; assembly: GCA_016716065.1. Lineage (NCBI taxonomy): Bacteria > Bacillati > Chloroflexota > Ardenticatenia > Promineifilales (SeqCode) > Promineifilaceae (SeqCode) > Candidatus Leptovillus > Candidatus Leptovillus gracilis. The sequence continues at coordinate 98,910 of JADJXA010000027.1, forward strand.
ACCACTGTCCGGCTGTCTCAATCCTTCAATGCACTCGATGGCAGTTGTCTTCCCGGCTCCGTTTGGGCCAACCATACCAAAGATTTCGCCCCGGTGAACAGTGAAGGAGATGCCGTCCACCGCCCGGACGCCCGGATATTGTTTACATAAGTCTTCAACGTCAATCACGCTGTCCGCTAAATGGTTCACTGTCTTGCTCCCCTAATATAAATTGCTCCAGGTCAGGCGGAATAGCGGCGATTTCCACAACCATCCGCCCTTCTGGGAATTGTTGGATCAGTTGGCGCAGCAAATTGCGCAGTTGCACGGCAGTTTCCAACCCCATTGCCGCCAAAGCCTGCCAGGTAGGGTCCTGGGGGGTAATGATGGGCACAGCGACCATCAGATCTTTCCCTTTGTCTGTAATGTGGACAGGATTGCGTCGCCGGTCGCGTGGGTCGCTGCCCCGCTCGGCCAATCTTTTGCGCTCCAGTGCGTCAATGGCCCGGACCAACGCGGATGGGTCCAGCCCCAGCCGCTGGCTGATCTCACTGATGGTCAAAGTTTCAAATTGCAGCATACGGAGGATGCCATATTGTAAACTGCTCAGGGTTTCGCCTTGCTCGCGCAGCCGCGCTTCAAGCCCCTGATTAAAGAACTTAAGTAGGAGTGCGGCGTAGAGCTGAATGTCGGCAGCGATGGGAAAAAATTCACCTTCTTGCATACAGTTTCCTGTTAATTGATAGTATTAATTATTGATAGTATCAATTATATAACCGGCAAAAGAAATGTCAATTCCGCTTGGATAGTTTGGTCGCGGCCAACGTTAGCCGGATTGTGGAGGGCCGGGTAGCAGCTGGTAGATGACAAGACGGGTCATTCTAATTGTCGTTGACAGTACCACTTTGCTGCTCCATGAGCGGGACGACTCGTTGGCTGTGAGCCGCGTCATCTTGCAAAAGGTGATTGAGGGTTTCACAGAGCAGGGTAATCATGTCACCTGCTTTGCCGTGCCTCTCGTCAGAAACTCTCGTCTATTCTAAAATGAGCTTCGACTATGATCGGCAATCTCTATCCTTGCTGCGCGACCCTGCTTTGGTGGCTGTCGGCCTTCATCCTGCTGACTGGCTTCGCCGCCACCGCCGCTGGTCAGATTGGGCCACCGCCCGCTTTGCCCTGGCGTGCCCTGACATCCACACCCTGGCCGATGTCCCTACCGGCGCGCAGCGGGTCAGCGACCCCATCGGCGCGACTATACCATCGGCTGCCGCCAACAGCGCCCGACCCTTGCCCGCCGTGCCGCGAGCCGAAAAAGGCAAAGCACGCGAACCGAGATTGACCAGCGGCTGCGCCGGGTTGGCAAAGGGAGTGGCCTGCCAGTTTTGCGCCAAACGTTCCTGATTATCCATATACACCTCCCAGGTAATATAGCCGGGAAAGGCATCCCGCCGCAAGACCTGCCACTCCGTCGGCGGCAGCCGCCCGCCATAACGTGCGCTCGGCGCGCCCGGCAGCTCCTCCCGCCGCCGCTGACCATAGGCATACACCCCGGCATAAGCGGGCAGCTTCAAAATCTGGTACACCTGCCCGTAACTCGGCTTCGTCCAGACAATAATGGCCTGCCCCACCAGATTGCGGTCCTGGCGCGGCAGGCGCAAGCCAGCCGTTTGCAGATGGCAGAGTACCGCATGGGCGCTGCCCAGCCGCCGAAACAAGCGGAACACCTGCCGGATACTGGTCTGCACCTGCTCGTCCGGCGTCAGGATAACCTGACCATTGGGCAGCCGTTCATAACCAACAGGCAGGCGCAGCGCCAGTTCACCCCGTTTGGCTTTGTTCAGGCGCGCCGCCTGCATCTGTTGACGCATGACATGCCACTGCGCCTCCGAAAAAGTGCCCTTGACGCCGAGCAGCAGGCGGTCATCATAAGCGCGGGGATTGTAGACACCGCCGCTGTCACTGACCAGAACGTGATTGAAGGCGGCCAGGTCGAGCAGTTGATACCAGTCGGCGCAGTTGCGTGCCAGACGGGAGACATCCGTCACCAGGAGTATGCCGACTTTGCCGGTGCCCACATCGGTGAAGAGGCGTTGAAAGCCAAAGCGGTCACTGCGGCTGACAGCCGATTTGCCCAGGTCATCGTCAATGATATGGATGCGGGCGTCGGGCCAGCCCAGGGTGCGGGCGCGGGCGGCAAGCTGATATTGCAGGTCCTGGGATTCCTGGTGTTCGGCCACCTGGCGCAACGTAGATTGACGGACGTAGATGTAGGCCCAGCGCTGAAGATGCTGGTCATTGATCTTGGGATGAGGGGTCATGAGGGGTCTCCTGTGCCGGCAGTGCGGCTGTGCGGCGCTTCTCGGCCGTCAGATATTGGTAAAGCAGGGCAGCCAGTAGTTGGCTCAACTCCTGCTGCCGGGTCGGCGGCAGGGATTCCCAGACCAGTTGAAAGGGGGGTGTTTGGGGTGGCATGGCAGTTCTCCTCGGGATTATGAGATTGCAGGATTTGTACCAGTCTAGCCAATGCCAGCAGGGTATGGATATGAACCAGCGGCCCTGGCGGCTGGGCCGGGAGTGGGGCGGCAGGCAGGGATTCGGTCTCGTCCGGGACAGGGGAAGCCCAGGTCTGGGGAATGCTGACCGTGCCAATTTGGGGGTGACTGATGAGGTAACGAGGGGTACCACCGCCCCGAGAACGGATGGTTCGTTTAACGGCTGCCGTTTGTCCCGCCAGGGGATGATTTGGATGTATAATCCGCACAACCCGCGGGGGTTCTATCGTTATAGGGGTTTTATTTACGCTTTGTCCCCCTCAACCTGATCGACCCCACGGGCCATAGGGAGTGTGGTGCATCCGACGATTGTAGCGAGCCATTACCACACACTTCCGGGTTTCAAGAGGCTCTCTTAAATGCGTGGAATTACTATGAAGATAATTTTGACCTACCTTTTGAAGGGAGCCAAAATATAACGCAAGGCTTCGGGCCAAGCCATGATGGGGTTGATTATGGTGGGGGATTTTCAGTGCATGCCCCAGCAGAGGGAGAGGTAGTACAAGATAGATTTAGAGACCCACCCGCAGGGATGTGGATGATCCAAAACAGAACGACTGGAGATATCCTTACATGGTCACGTTGGCGTACTGATCCTGGATGGCAAGGAGAGTTATACGAATCCGATCGAGGCAGTGATGGTTTACTGGAACCCGAGAGGTTATTACAAACTGGAGAGTGGGAAGATATACGAGACGGTAATCCGAACACTGAGGCTAACTGGAGCCACAGCTCTGGAACTATGATCCAGGTCAACCATGCCTATGGTTTGGCTACTACTTATATTCATACTGTCCCAGCCTTAACAGTTGGTCAGCAAGTGCAACAAGGTGACATTGTAGGGGAAACAGCCAATAATGGGTGGAGTTCTGGAACCCATATTCATTACAGGCTAGAGTTTACGTATAGTGGCAGAACGATTTATTTGAACCCATTAACCCCACCCCGCCAAATCGTTCATTTATTACCTTAATGAAGCCAAACGGGAGATATAAAAATGAAATCACCATTCAGGAAAACTGTTCGTTTGAATCTTCTCAATAATTTGTTATTTATGACATTATTGTTTGTTGCTTGTGAAGCGGCATCAGTAGCTGAGACAACAACCGTAACTCAAGAAAGAGATTTGGGTAATGCTCCAATTATCTCGGCAACTCCACAGAAAATATCTACGATAAAGGCCACTGTAACGATTACTCCTGTGAATACAGAAACGTTACCTGCGCCAACCATGACTACTTCACCTTCAGATACGCCTTCACCACAGCCTACCCAGACATTCATGCCGACCCCCTCACCTCTTGGTGGCTGGCTAGTGTTTGAGTCTGCACACGAAGATACAAATGGAGATGATCTGATTGATATTTCCGACAACATTCATATATACAGCATGAACCTGAGTACAAACGAATTGGTCCAATTGACGTATGACAGTCATAGAGACACACTACCTTCCTGGTCACCTGATAGGAGTGAAATAGTTTTTGCCTCTAATAGGAGTGGAAATGCTGACTTATACGTCATGAATGCGGATGGCTCTAATTTGCGGCAGCTAACCCACACACCAGAAAATGAAACAACACCTATTTGGACAACAAATGGGCAGCAAATCATCTATGTTTTAGTTCGGACGCTCGAATATGGCTTGCAAGAAAGCCACTTGTACATAATGTCAGCGAGCGGTGAAAATAATCATCAACTTGTTAACCTGCCTGGGAATAGTATTGATCCAGACTTGTCTCCAGACGGTCGATTTCTGGCATATACACAGAAGGAACCTGTCTTGTTCGAAGAGGAAACTCGCACCAGAACGGTGGTTTATCTTTACGATATGCAGTCAGGCAAAAATATCCGTATCACATCTTCGGCATTTGAATCCGACAGAGGGCAGTTTCAGAAAGCAAAATGGTTACCTCGTGAAGGTTGGTATCTCTCTATGCTTCAAGTACCAGGCGACATGAATCCTGTCGGCCTGAAAGTATTTGAATTAACCTGGGATGATGAAGCACCTTTACTCCAGCAAGTACTAGAATTTGATGAGGGATCAGGAAATTATACTTGGGGACCTAATGGCGAATGTCTCATATCAGCTGATTATCGCACCCTTATTAATGAAGAGGGTGAAGCTATCATGACAACTGACCTTTTCACGATACCAATCACAATTCCCGAACCTCAAACACAACTACAAGTAGATCCGGCCATGCAAAGATCCGAACATGTTCTTCAAGGAGAAGGAACTTGGCTTACAAATGATCCTTATTATGAAGGGAATCTCGATTGGGCGCCTTGATGAGAGTTCAAATAGATTTAGGGGACATCCCCTGCTCTGGATAGGTCTTCTATTTGCCGTTGAGCGCCCTCCTGCTGGGGCGAGGTCTCCATTTGGCTGCTGTGGCTGCCTCTCAGCCCGTAGGGATGCTCTCCAGACCTGGCCACGCCCCGCTGGCCATTCTCCAAGAATTGGTGTAGGTAGTATTGAGTGATAACGGCCGTTCTGCCCACAGTTCATCAAGTTCAGCCAGGGGATGGGGGGGAAACGGCCGTGCTGCCCACTATTCATCAAGTTTAGCCAGGCGGTGGGGTGGGAAACGGCCGTTGCCACAACCTCTTCTGTAGCTGCATCACCCGCCGGGACAACGGCTGTATCGCCGGAAAAGTCGCGCAAAGCCATCACCAACGCCGCGATCACCAGCACAAAATAGAGACAGCAAACAACAGAAACGGGACTTGTTGGCGCATGACGCCATAGTGTAACGAATCATGGCCTTGAAAGCGAACGGCCGTTTGCCTACAGACGCAAACTTGGTTACTCTTTGAATTCATGTTGTCTGTCCCTCTGCCTCTTTACGCCTTGTGTTCAATTTTTTTACCGGAGACTGCATGAGTGGTTTAATCCACCACCACGAATAAAAACCCTGGGAGCGCAGGCGTCTCGCCTGCCAGGGCGGGCGAGACGTCCGCGCTCCCGTTTACGAAGGAGGTTCAATGCTTGCATCATTCCGTCGTTTGTTGGTCATTTATAAAGGCTATCGTTTCCGGCTCATCGTCTCCCAGGCGCTGCTCATGGTTTCCGCCCTGTCTACCATCGGCGTGGCTACCCTCAACCAGCGCATGATCAACGAGGGGCTGCTGGCGCAAAACGTCCAGGTGATCATCACCACTGGCATTACCATGTCGCTGCTGGCGGTTGTGTCCGGGTTGGCGATGGCGGGCACGGCCGTTTTCGCCGTCTTTTTTGCCCAGGGCACCGCCTACCTGCTGCGCGCCGAGCTGTACCACAAAATCCAGACCTTCTCTTTTGCCAATTTCGACCAGTTTCGCACCGGCAATCTCATGGTGCGCCTCAGCACCGACGTCAACCAGATCGCCAACGCCGTGTTGTATTCGGTGATTCTGGTCATGTATGCGCCCTTTATGGTGATTGTGGCCTATACGCTGGCAATCATCCGCACGCCCAGCCTGGTCTGGATTTTGTTGGTGGTCACGCTGGTTGTGCTGGTGGTCATGGCCGTCATCGTGCCGCAAATCTTCCGCGCTTACAACCAGCGGCAAAAGCGGCTGAGTGACCTGAACGACACCTTGCAAGAAAACCTGGCCGGGGTGCGCGTGGTCAAAGCCTTTGTGCGCGAAGAATTAGAAAAAGAGCGTTTTGCCCGACGCGCCGACGATTTACGCCAACCTGCCTTTGCCGCTGCTTTCCGCGTGGCCCTGCTCAATCCCTTGCTCGCCGCTATCGCCCAGATTTCCATCGGCGCGGCCATCTGGATTGGCGGCACGCAGGTGTTAAGCAGCACGGCGCTGAGCGTGGGTGAACTGGTGACGTTTACGCAATATCTGGCGCAAGTGGTCACGCCGCTGGCGCTCATGGCCGTTGTTGTGCCCTTTATTTTGCGTGGCGATGCGTCGGCGGAGCGGTTGTTTGAGGTGTACGACGCGCCGCCGCTGGTGCAAGACAGGCCTGATGCGCGCACGTTGGCTGTAACGGCCGTGCAAGGCCGCGTATCCTTCGAAAACGTCAGCTTCGCTTTCCGCCGGCCGGATGGCAAATTCGACCCGCCGGCGATCAAAAACATCAACCTGACGGTCGAGCCGGGTGAACGCATCGGCATCCTCGGCGCAACCGGCGCGGGCAAGTCGGCGCTGGTGAATTTGCTGCCCCGCTTTTACGATGTAACCGAAGGGCGCATCACCATTGACGGCGTGGACGTGCGCGACGTGACGCAAGAAAATTTGCGGCAGATTGTGGGCATTGCCTTACAAGAGGCGGTGCTGTTCCAGGGCAACGTGCGCTTTAACCTGAAGTTCGCCAATCCCGACGCAGAAGACGAAGTGATGATCGCCGCCGCGCAGGCCGCCGATTCCTTCGGTTTTGTGAGCAATTTACCGGAGAAGTGGGATGCGCCGGTAGCGCGGCGCGGCTACAACTTCTCCGGTGGGCAGCGGCAGCGGCTGGCGATTACGCGCACGCTGGCGGCGGAACCCCGCGTCCTGGTGCTGGACGACAGCACCAGCGCGTTGGACGTAGCCACAGAGAGCCGCGTCCAGGGCGCGATCCCCGGCTTTAGCAACAATGTCACCACCATTTACATCGCCCAACGCATCAGCGCCGTGATTGATCTGGACAAGATTGTTTTGATGGAAAATGGCGAAATTGTGGCCAGCGGCACGCACGAATCGCTGCTGGCCGACAATGCTTTGTATCAACAGATTTATGAATCGCAGCTTGGCCGCGACGTAACGGCCGGTTTGGAGGTAGCGGCATGACGACGGTAACACGTGAATCCTTTACACTCAAGGGGCGCATCGAAGCCCGCAAACGCACGCCGGTAACGGAGAAAAAAGACGACACGCTGCAAATTGTCGGCCGGCTGGTGAATTATATGGCCGGGGGAAAGGACCGTTCCAGGTTTATCATGGCGTTGGTCGTGCGGTTTGGCGCAGTACTGGCCCTGATCGCCATTCCCACCTTAACCGGCACGGCCATTAATGTGGCGAGTGACCCCAATGGCAGTGTGACCGAGTTGCAGCGCTGGGCCGGCCTGGCGATAGGGGCTGGTTTTGTGTTTTTGCTTTTGAGCGCGACGGCCGAACGGGTCTTTTCCGGATTGGCGACGCACGGTTTGTACAACTTGCAGCGGGATTTATTCGACCACATGCAGACGTTGTCGTTGAGCTTTTTTGACCGGCAGCCGTTGGGCGAACTGATGAGCCGGGTGACGAATGATACGGAGACGGTGGCGCTGTTTTATGAAAGCGCTGTCGCGCAGATGATCCGGGCGCTGTTTCAAATCATGCTGATTATGGTGATGATGGTGCTGGTGAACTGGCGGCTGACGTTGGTGGCGCTGCTGGTGGTGCCGGTGATATTGGTGTTAACGGCCGTTATCCAACGCATCTCCATGCCTGCCTTCATCAAACTCCAGCAAGAACTGGGCCAGCTCAGCGGCTTTCAGGAAGAAACCATCTCCGGCCAAAAAGTCATCATCAGCAGCCGCCGCCACGATTGGGCCGAGGAAAAAAACGAAGAGCAGGCCGGTGAAGTGTTCGACGTCGCCAGCAAGGCCTTCTTCACCTCGTTGCTGCAATTCCCGCTTACCCAATCCATGACCATGTTACAAATCACGCTGGTGTTAACGTTCGGTTCGCTGATGAGCCTGACCGGCCAGGCCAACATCGGCCAGGTGATGACGTTTGTCGGCTTTACCGGGCTGTTGGCGTCACCGCTCTCAGAAATCGCCAACCTCACCGCCACGACGTTGAACGCGGTGGCCGGTGGGCGGCGGGTGTTCGCCATCATAGATGAACAGCCGACAGTGGTGGACGATCCTCAGGCGGCCAATTATGCCTTCAAAGGTGGCCGCGTGGAGTTCGCCGAAGTAGATTTCAGCTATGTGCCGGGGCGCAAAATTCTCAAGCGCAACAGCTTTGTGGCCGAACCAGGGCAGAAAATCGGCATCTGCGGGCCAACCGGCGCGGGCAAAAGCACCATCATCAACATCCTGACGCGCTATTACGACCTGGATAGCGGCGCGATTTTTATAGATGGTCAGGACATCAGCCATCTGACGCAGGCCAGTTTGCGGCAGCAAGTGGGCGTGGTGCTGCAAGAAGCGTTCCTTTTCTCCGACACGGTGATGAACAATCTCAAGTACGCCCGCGAAGGCGCGACCGACGAGGAGTGCATCGCGGCGGCGAAGCAGGCCAATGCCCATGAATTCATCGTCAACCTGCCGCAAGGCTACGACACAATGATGACCGAACGCGGCTCGAATCTGAGCCAGGGTCAGCGGCAAATGGTGACGATTGCGCGGGCAATGGTGGCGAATCCGAAGATTTTGGTGCTAGACGAGGCCACGAGCAACGTGGACACGCGCACGGAAAAGCTCATTCAGGAGGGTTTAAACCGCCTGATGGCCGGACGCACCAGTTTTGTGATTGCCCATCGCCTCAGCACCATTCGGGACGCGCACAACATTATGGTGGTCAACGGCGGCGAGGTGGAGGAGTTTGGCCCGCACGAGGAACTGATGGCGAAGAAGGGCTTTTATTTCAATCTGTACATGAGCCAGTTTAAGGGCAAACTGCCGGGTAGTGAGGCGGTGGATACGAGCGGGTTTGTCAGTACGTGAGTATTGATTTGGGATTTCGGATTTCGGAGTGTAGTGGAACGGCAGGGTTCATCAAGCGGAACATCTTCCTTAAAAATTTACGCTGCCATTGTCATGCTGAGCGGAGTCTTCGGAGCGAAGCATCCCGCTCCTTAGCTGGCGGTGCTGATCGTCTTGCACGACCTGAACCTGGCGAGTTTGTACGCCGACCGGGTGGCGCTGTTGGTAGACGGCCGTTACCTGCTCATCCTCTTTGCCCATGGCTTGAGCGGTTTGCGAATGCAAAACAGCAGCATGATGCGCGAGCTGGCCAGTCATGGTTATGTCGTGGCGGCCATGGACCACACCTACGCCAACGCCATCACTATTTTCCCCGACGGCCGCGCCATCCTTTACGACCCGTGCCGTCTCTTTTCCGTCTTACCCAACTGCGCCACCAACTACGTGGACGGCAGCACCCTGGTGCGGCAGTGGGCCGACGATATGGCCTTTTTGCTGAACACCATCGCCGCCTGGGACGAGACGACCGGGGGCATCCTGGCGGGCAAGGTGGCAGTGGAGCGGGTAGGCGTGTTCGGCCACTCCACCGGCGGTGGGGCAGCGCTGCAATTTTGCCTGGACGACTCTCGCTGCGTCGCCGGATTGGGCCTGGACGCCTGGCTGCTGCCGGTTGACCGGCGGGCGTTAACCGAACCCCCGCCACAGCCGTTCCTCTTTCTCAACACGCCGGACTGGCTGGGTGCGGAGAACCAGGCTCACGGCCGCGCTCTGCTGGAAGCGCTGAACGTAGGCTTTGAGTTGACTCTGGCGGGGACGGGCCATTATGATTTTAGCGACATCGTCCTGCTCTCGCCGCTGACGGCCCGCCTGGGCATCTCCGGCGAAATTGACAGCCTGTACAGTTTGCAGCTGCAGAACCAGGTCGTTTTGTCCTTTTTCAACCGGTATCTGCGGCTGGCGGATGATGATTTCCTGGAACGGCCGTCGCCCTACCCGGAGTTGACGATCCGGCGGGTCAAGTGAAGATAGGCTGGGCGGGAACGGCCGTCGCTGCCTTCGGTCCGGCCCGGCGCTGTGGCTGTATCAGGCGCAGTTGAAGGAGAATCTATGAGCAAAGTTAACTCTCCATTGCCTACATCACAGCCCCCCAAAGCGCTTATAATAAAACTGCAAGTCCATCGTCGCTGCGGTCGGCGACTACCAAATTCGCATTAGGAGGTGATATTGAGCATATTCTGTTAGAATTTCTCCGCATCACACCCCGCATCAATCCTCCCTGGTCACTTTATTTACCTCAGTCCATGATCACTTAAAGGAGATAGATGATGAGTCACAAATCCGTTACACTTCGCTCAACGGCCGTTCTGCTCTTCTTCATCGCCATGTTGGCGGCCATTTTTTACACAGCCGGCCGCACAATTGCCCAAACGAATTCCCCAGACGCATCCCCAACCGTTCATCTCACCAGCAACGGTATCCGGCTGGAGAGCGGCCTTCCCCTGCCAGCATTCCAATTTTTGCCGCCGCAAGTCTCGGCCGATGGCTCCGTTCGCCCGCTAGGCGGTCGTTTTAGCGCCATCGGCCGGGTAATAGACCCCATCCAGGAGCCGTACCTCAACCAACCCCGCTTCACCGTCTTTAACGAAGACACCAACAGCGTCCTGGAGCAATATGGGGCAACCGGCGGATTCTACGCCTATAACTCAACCGAGGCATTTGGCGAAACATCGCGCGGCGGCGTTAATCCGGTTATCGCGCAGCAGTTAGCCTGCCAGGTTCTCTACGGCAACAATCAAATGCTGCTGCCGGACAATAGTCTCATCGGCACGCCTGATGTGCAGTTTTGTGACTACGATTTCAGCAGCAACCCGTATGACGTCTCTCCCATTCAGGCTGCTGCCGCCGACGCCGCCGGGCGTAGTTTGGGCAGCGCCGAGACCATCGGCATTGTGGTGCAGGTTCCGATGGTGGTGAAGACCGGCCAATTCAGCCAGGTGCCTCAGGTAGAACTTGGCGGCGCGGGCGGCCATATCTCGCTGCTGTTCCGCACTACCGATGTCACTGAAGGGGGCTTTTCGTTAGACAACCAGGTGCCGGGCTTGGGCGCGGTGGCGCTGCCTTTCTACGGCCGTTCGCTGCAATTTCTCGGCAACTTCCCCACTCGTGATCTGGCCGATGTGCAGACCGAAGTGGAAGCGCAGGTCGAAGGCAGCTACCCCGATGCGACCAGCATCAATGTGCCGCCGCCGGTCTTACGCTATATGGCTGGCGATGCCGCTCAGGCGCAAACTGTGTTGGAGCCGATGTTTGAGTTTGAAGATATTGAAGTGGTGGTGGACGGCGAGACGATCATCCTGCGCGGCATTATCATACCGGCGCTGGAAACGGGCAGCGGTGGCTTTGGGCCAGATGTAGCCATTATCTCCCCGGACGAAGGCAGCCCCTTTATGCCGGGAACGGCCGTTGACCTGACAGGTTCTATCACTGCCGGGCAAGCCCCCTACACCTACACCTGGAGCCTGAACGATGGCACGGTGCTGGCAGCAGGCACACTGGCTGTGCCAGGGGAAACTTCCACCACGGCCACCGATTTACCGGCCGATTCCCATGGCGGCTTCCCGGCCCCGATTATCGTCTTGCTGGAAGTGGAAGATGGCGTCGGCGCAGTGCGCCAGGATACGCTCACCCTTGTCCCGGCCGTCGCCCCCAGTCTCTATCTGCCAACTATCACAAAGAACAGCGCGGCCAGTTTGTCGGCCTCGACGACTCCCTTCCAACCCCTGGCTGAGCGTGGACCGGCAGCGATAACGGCCGTTTACCGCTTTGGCGTCCATGCCGGTTCCGACTATCCCCCCTACGGCGCAGGCGGCGCCGACCTCCCCGGCGTCATCCCCGACGCCTCTGGCTTCCGCACCGCCATGCTCAACTACGGCTGGACCTCCACCTACAATTGGTGGAACGCTTCCGCCTGGGAAAAAGATTGGCGGGATTGCGGTCTGGGCGGCATTGATTGTTCCCAGGGCGTAGACCGGGTAGATTTTGCCTACTACGCTGGTCATGCCGGCGCTGGTGGTCTCAGCCTGCCTTCCAACAAAGATAGCTCCTGGTTCGATGGGGCCAACGCCCGCTACTCCACCTTGCGCTGGGCCGGGTTTGCCGCCTGCCAACCCCTGCGCGTCCAGGGCTTCCCGGCCGGTTCAGAGCCAATCCGCCGCTGGTTCGGCGCATTCCAGGGCGCTCACATGCTGCTGGGCTATAACAGCAACATGCGCGATGTCGCCTTTGGCCCCCGCCTGGTAGACAACATGCGCCCCGTCACCTTCTTCGGCATTACCCTGTTCCAACGCAGCATTCGTGAGGCCTGGGTGCAAACCGCTTTCCAAATGAACGCCGGTAAACCGGCCTACATCTACGCCATCGGGACCAATGGTGTTAACCCGGTCAACAACGTGCTGCCGCGCTCTGGCGATCCGGCGCTGCCCCGGCCCTATCCGGTGGCTTCTTACAACTGGGTCTGGTGGAATGAGTAACTGAGCGCAAGTCGGGCGAGACGGGTGGGGATTGAGGTCTTGGTGAATTGTAAAGCATCTCCTGCAAAGTGCCGTGAACCATGCCGATTCGCGGAATATAGCTTCGTAGTGGGCATACGTCTCAGAACCTTGTCCGGGCCAGTCCGCCGACGGCCGTTCAACCAGCCTTCACCCACGCATAGCCCACTCCCCAATGATACGAGGCTTGCTTCCGGGGAAATGGCCTTGAGAGGGTGGTCATTTGGTGGTGTTAAGAGGAAGCAGCGTAGCCCTGGGGCTGTGCCCAGGCACAATCGGCGTGACAAGGTAAAAAACATACCCATACCAGGCTGAGTAGTGGCGGTACAGCTCAATCTCCGCCTGTTCCGCATCCAGAACGCGCTGCGCCTCGGTATTGTCCCCGTACTGCTCGCGCAGCGCGGTGATGCGTGCGGCTATGGGATGATAGTAATTGTCCCACCAGGCGCTCTCCGGCAGCACAAAATGGCCCAGGGCGCGATAGCCTGCGGCCGTCAGGCGGGCCAGATTCTCCTCGATGGTAGCCATTTCCGGGTACTCCATTCGCCAAAAAGCGGCGGCCTCGGCGGGCGGGTTCGGTTTCAGCCAGGTGAGATCGGTCACGGCGACAAAGCCGCCTGGCTTCAGCAATCTGCGCCACTCGCGCAGCCCTCGCTCAAAGCCGATGATGTAGATCGCCCCCTCCGACCAGATCAGGTCGAACGGCTCGGCGAAATCGAGGTCGAACATGGAGGCGTTCAGCGGTCGGATGCGCTCGGACAAGCCGGCCCGCGCTGCCCGGCGGGTCAGGTCGTCTAAGAAGGGCTGGTGGTTATCAACGGCCGTTATCATCCCCCCACTCGCCCGCGCCAACACCACCGTCTGCGCCCCAGGGCCGCAGCCAACATCCAGAATTCGGGGGGCGGGGGGCAGGTCGGGCAGCATAGCCAGGGCTTGCCGCGTCGCTTCATCGCTGCCGGGCGCTTCGCGGGGTAAATCGCGGTGAACGGCCCAGAAAATCTCTTGCGCGAATGAATGGGTCATCGTTTCTCCTTTTCACGTAAAACCCGGCTATAAACCGGCGCTGTCGTTGCGACAACTTGTCGTTGCGACAACTTGTCGTTGCGACAACTTGTCGTTGCGACGACTTGTCGTTGCGACTACTTGTCGTTGCGACTATTTGTCGTTGCGACTACTTGGCGAATGGGGCAACATGCCCCGCTGCATGGCGACGGCAATCGCCTCCGCCCGCGATTCTACCCCCATCTTGTTGTAGATGTTGGTCAGGTGGGCTTTCACGGTGCGCTCGGCCACGCCCAGCTGTTGGGCGATCTCTTTGTTGCGGTCGCCGCGGGCCACGGCCGTTAACACCATCAGCTCCCGCTCCGTCAGGGTTTCATCGGCAACGGCCGTTGTCCCTTGTTCGACCGGTTGCGGCTGCAGCGCCCGCTGCAAAATCTCCGGTTGCAGCAGCGTCTCCCCCTGCGCGGCGGCGCGAATGGTGCGAAACAGCGTCTCGCGGCCGGTATCCTTCAGCAAAAAGCTGCGCGCCCCCGCCTGCAACCCCTGGCGCAGCAGATCATCCTCGTTGTAGGTAGTCAGGATGATGATGGCGATTTCCGGCCATTGGGCGCGAATGTGGCCGATAGCTTCCAGGCCATCCATGCCCGGCATCCGCAAATCCATCAGCACGACATCCGGCTGTAATTCCCCGGCCAGGCGCACGGCCGTTGCCCCATCCGCCGCCTCGCCCACCACCGCAATATCCCCTTCCAGGCTGAGAATCAGCTGCAATCCCTCACGCACCACCAGATGGTCATCAACAATCAAGACGCGGATCATAAAACCTCTTTAGCGAGAGCGAGAGTACCCTCTTCCTCTAGCTCTAGCTCTCGCTCTGGCTTACTCTTAGGCGCAGGGTGGTTCCCGCGCCGGGCTGGCTTTCGATGCTGAATTGGCCGCCGGTTAGCCGCGCCCGTTCGCGCAGCCCGATCAGGCCATAATGCCCGGCCGGGGTAGACTGCTGCGGGTCGAAGCCCCGGCCATTGTCGCGCAGGGCGAGGTGATAACGGCCGTTATCCCCATCAATAGTCAGCCAAACGGCCGTTGCCTGGGCGTGGCGGGCCACATTACTCAACCCCTCGCGCACAAAACGGGCCGCCTGCTCCGCCCCCTGCTCATCTAACGCCCATGTCTCCGGCAGCACCAGATGGCAGGGGATGCCGGTCATCTGCGTAAACTGCGCCGCCTCGCGCTCAATCGTTTCTGGCAGCGATGCCGGGTAAGCGCGTAAATCGTCAATGGCGCGGCGAGCGTCTTGCAGCGTGGCGCGGGCGCGGCTCTTGGCCTGCGCGGCAATCTGCGCCGCGCGCTCTGGCTGCTCCCGCTCCAGGCTGGCTTCCAGCGCTTCCAGTTGCAATACCAACCCGGCTACCCCTTGCGCCAGGGTGTCGTGCAGCTCCCGTGCCATGCGCTGTCGCTCGGTTTGCAGCGTCAACTGCTCCACCCGCTGCGCGTATTCGGCCAACTGCCGGTGGGCCGCTTCCAATTCGCCCAGCAGCCTTTGCGCTTCCTGTCGGGCATTCATCTGCTGCACAAAAAGCAGCACATAGGTAAAGACAAAGAGCAGCATGACCGTGGCCAACATTAGCCAGGTGGTCAGCGCCTGCTCCCCGCCCACCCAGGCCAACGTCAGCAGCAGCAAGACCAGAAAGCCTACCAACGCCGCCAGGGAACGCCGCCAATCTTGCAGCATCCCCACCGTCTCCCCGGCCAAGGCCACAATCAGGCCAAAGGCGATGGCCGCGCTCTGGCTGAGCCACACCAGCGCCAGGATGAGCGCTACCTGGAGCGGCAGATAGGCGGCCAGGCGACGGCCGTCGGATACAAAGAAGGGGCTGAGCAGGTGCAGCAGGGCGTGGCCCCCCATAAGCAGGGTGAAGAAGATGACCTGGGGCGGTTGGCGCAGGCTGGGCGTCTCGTAGAGGGCGACGATGGCGAGGAAGGTCAGCGCGGCCAGCAGGATGATGAAAAACGGCCGTGTGGTACGCAGTTCCTCTCTGATTTGCGGGTCAATCGGCAAAAAACGGCTCATGGCCTCCATTATAACAGCATCTCCCCCGGTGGATATTGTCCGAAAGGGCATTGTACCAAAGGGCAGTCCCGGCCATGCCCAAAAGCGCGATGTGGCCGAGGCCGGACTTTGCTATCTTATAGGCGTTAGAGGCCGCGATTACCCCAATCTGCGGCACGAGGAGATACCGATGAACGACATCATGATTGAAGTAGAAGGATTGCGTAAACAATATGGCGATTTTGTCGCCGTGGCCGACGTGGGTTTCACGGTTCGGCGCGGCGAGATTTTTGGACTGCTTGGCCCCAACGGCGCGGGCAAAACCAGCGCGCTGGAATGCCTGGAAGGGATTCGCCAGCCAGACGCGGGCAAACTGCGGGTGGCGGGCATTGACCCCACCCGCGAAGCGCGTAAGCTGCGTCAGGTGATTGGGGTGCAGCTTCAGGCGGCCGGGCTGCCGGAAAGCATCACCCCGGATGAGGTGATGGCTCTCTTTTGCCGCTATCAGGCTGTTGCCCCGCGCTACGATTTACTGGAACGCTTTGGCCTGACAGTGAAGCGGCGCACCCAATTCCACCAGCTTTCCACCGGGCAGCAGCGCCGTTTGGCGTTGGCGCTGGCTATTGCCCACGAGCCGGCGGTGCTCTTCCTCGATGAGCCAACGGCCGGGCTGGACGTGAACTCGCGGGCGGAGCTGCATGGGGTGATGGGCGAACTGCGGCAGCAAGGGACAACCATCATCCTGGCGACCCACGACATGGCCGAGGCGGAGGCGTTGGCCGACCGGGTGGCGATTTTGCTGAACGGCCGTTTAGCCGCCAGCGGCGCCCCTCTGGAATTAACCGCCGCCGGGAACGGCCTGACGAAAGTCTCTGTCCATACCCGCGATGGGCTGCTGTTGGCAAACCACACCCCCATCCCGGCCGTGACGCAGCAAACGGTCAAAGAGCAGTACGCCATCTACTTCAGCCACAACATCGGCCAGACCGTCTCCGCCCTCATCGCCCACATCGCCGACCAGGGGGATGAACTGATAGATTTGCGCGTCGAACGGCCGTCGCTCGAAGACCGCTTCCTGGAACTAACCAACGAACGGCCGTAAGCCGTATTCCATGACCTGGCGACTACCCGACTTTAGACAAGGAGACTACCATGCACGCCTTTACCGCTCACTTCGCTTTTGAATTTCGCAGCGGCATCCGCAACAAAAACCTGCTGCTGCTCAACTACCTCTTTCCGCTCGGCTTCTACCTGATGATGGGGCTGATCATGACCGGCATCAACCCCCTCTTCCAGGACACCATCCTGCCGGCCATGACCCTCTTCGCCGTCCTGGCCGCCACCCTGCTCGGCCTGCCCGACCCGCTGGTCAACGCCCGCGAGAGCGGCATCTTCCGCAGCTACAAAATCAACGGCGTCCCGGCCGCCTCCATCCTGGCGATTCCGGCGCTGACCACCGCCCTGCACCTGACTGTGGTAATGGCGATTATCAGCCTGACGGCGCCGCTGCTGTTCGACGCCCCCACGCCGCAAAATTGGGGCGCGTTTCTGCTGGTCTTCGCCGTGGCGACCTTTGCCTGCGCCAGTTGGGGCGTCCTCATCGGCGTGGTCTCGCCCAGCACGCGGATGACGGTGCTGTATGCCCAGGCCGTCTTTCTGCCCTCCATGCTGATTGGCGGCCTGATGCTGCCCTATGGTATGCTGCCGGAAACGGCCGCTGCCTTCGCCCAACTCTTGCCCGCCACCCACGCCATGAACGCCTTCAACGGGCTGGCGATGGGCACAGGGGCCGACTTTAGCCCCTGGGGGTCGCTGGTTGTGCTGCTGCTGAGCGGGCTGTTGGCATTGGGGTTGGCGGGCTATCTGTTTAGCTGGGACAGCCGTAATACAGAGCGGCGGGGGCATCCGCTGCTGACGCTGCTGGTTTTAACGCCTTTTGTGGTGGGGTTACTGGTGTTCTAATTTGCTGAGGCAATTATGAAAACACACAGCAATTCTCAATTTGGCATGGGGGTATAGTCGGGGTGGGACGGCGCGGACAGGTAGCAGCCGCAGCGGACGGCATTTTCCCGCGCCGTCTCGCCCAATGGGACCCAAAGAGGGGCGAGACAGGCGGGAGGCCAGGCTTTGGTGATTGGCAAAGATGCTCCACCGCCTGTCCCGCCCTGACTATACCCCCATGCCAAATTGAGAATTGCTGGGATGGGATGTGTTGATGGTGAAACGGCCGTTTTTCCTCTCGCCTTCAAGCAAAAGACAGGGTAGGATTGTTGGCCTAGCGTAGCGCTTGAATTTGGGCACGTAGACAGAACGAGAAGCCAATGGTCCACAAAGAAGCAAAAGCCAGAATCAAAATCAACAAGCTGTTGGAACAAGCCGGATGGCGTTTTTTTGACGACAAAAACGGCCGTGCCAACATCCAGCTTGAACTCAACGCCAAAATCAGCCAAACACAGTTCGACGCCTTTGGCGAAAACTTTGAAAGCAGCCAAAACGGGTACGTGGATTTTCTGCTGCTCAACGAAAAAGGGCAGCCCCTTCAATGTCTTGGAAGCCAAATCGCCAGATCATCACCCGCTACCAGCAAAAAATCACAGAGCGCATCGCCCGCGTCTGGGGAGAATAGGCCAGCAATGGGCCAAACCAGCCGCGCCAGGATAACAAAAGCTGCTCGCGCCAAGATTGGTCCAATCTTCCCTTACGTTATAACCGATAATCAGGTAAAATAGGTTCTGTACTTTTCTAACTGAAAACCATTTGGATCGAGGCGCCTTAACCCCCGGATGGGTAGGCTCAATGGCGAAGCCGGTAACGTCTGTGGCAAATAAATTATTTGCTCGCAGAAAGAGTCCGGCGCTGTCCCGCAACTGTATTCCGCGTCAGCGGAGAGTCAGGTCGCCCACCTTGATCTAAGTTACCACACGCTTCGAGGACAAGGAGGTGGAACTGTGATTTGCAAACCCGGTTTCTTATCACACCATTGGTAAATTAAAATCAACCAATCTTAATCCACCCCCCGTCACATGATGGGGGGTTTTTTCGTTTAAAGGCAGATAGTCAATCATTGGAGAAGACTTCATGAGTGGGCTGCATCCACCACCACGAATGAAAACCCTGGGAGCGCAGGCGTCTCGCCTGCCGAAGCGGACGGGACGTCCGCGCTCCCATTTTCACAGGAGATAAACAAACATGAAAAAAAATAGCATCGGCCTCTGGCTGATATTGATGTTAGCGACGGTTTTTGGATTGAGCGGCTGCGGCGGGCAAACGGCCGTTTCCCCCACCGCCGAACCCACTGCTATACCCGCCGCCGTTGAACCAACGGCCGTATCCCCATCCCTCACCTTCACCGATGGCCTGGGCAATACCATCGAACTAGCCGGCCCGGCGCAGCGCATCATCTCCCTGGCCCCGTCCAATACCGAGGTTTTGTTCTATGTCGGCGCGGGGGCGCAGGTCGTGGGGCGTGATTCAGTGTCCGATTACCCGGAGGCAGCCCTGGCTGTGGCCGACATCGGCGGTGGTTTTGGCGAATTGGCGATGGAGACCATCATTGCCCTGGAACCCGACCTGGTGCTGGCAGCCGACATCACCCCACCGGAACAAATCAAAGCGCTTACCGATGTGGGGCTGACCGTGTATGCCCTGCCCAACCCCTTGACGTTAGACGACATGTTTAACAATCTGCGCACCGTCGCCCAACTGACCGGCCACCAGGCAGAGACAGAACGGTTGGTAGCCGATCTGGCGGCGCGAGTAACGGCCGTTACCGACAAAATTGCCACCGCCAGCGCCACCCCCCTGGTCTTTTATGAACTAGACAGCACCGACGCCAACGCCCCCTGGACGGCCGGGGCAGGCACGTTTGTGGATACGCTCATCACCATGGGCGGCGGCCAAAACGTGGGCGCGATGATGGACAGCGCCTGGGCGCAGATCAGCATCGAAGAGCTGCTGGTTCAGGACCCCGACGTGATTTTGTTGGGTGACTACACCTGGGGCGGTGTGACGCCGGAAGATGTGGCCGCCAGAGAGGCGTGGCAAGGGTTAACGGCCGTGCAAAACAATACCATCTACACCTTCGACGACAACACCGTCAGCCGCCCCGGCCCGCGCCTGGTAGATGGCCTGGAAGCGATGGCCAAAGCGCTGCACCCCGAGTTGTTTGAATAGATTGTTTGATGGTGGGGTAATAAGGACGTTACATGGCCCATTCCCGATTTCGCCCCTACCTCATCAACAGCCTGCTGCTGGTCCTGGCGCTGCTGGCCAGCGTGGCCATTGGCGCGGTGTACATCGCGCCGGCAACCGTGCTGCGCATTTTCCTGGGGCATCTTCCTGGGGTGAACATGGCGGGGGATTGGCCGGCAACGGCCGTCACCATCATCATGCAAGTGCGCCTGCCCCACACTGTGTTGGTCGCCCTGACCGGGGCGGCGCTGGCCGGCAGCGGCGCGGCCTACCAGGGCCTTTTTCGCAACCCACTGGCCGACCCGTACCTGATCGGCGTGGCCTCCGGCGCCGGTCTGGGCGCGGTATTGGCAATGTCGCGCAGTTGGCCGACAAACTGGCTGGCGTTGTACGCCGTACCGGTGGCCGCTTTTCTGGGGGCCGTCGTTACCATTATCATCGTCTACACGCTGGCCAGGACTGGGCCAACCCTGCAAACCACCACCCTGATTCTGGCTGGCGTGGCCTTTAGCTCCTTCGCCACCGCCCTGACCTCATTCCTGATGCTGCGCTCCAACGCTGAACTGCGCCGGGCGCTGGGCTGGCTGTTGGGCGGTTCCATTCTCAGCGGCTGGACGCCGGTGTTGGCGATGCTGCCCTATGTCACCGTGGGCCTGCTGCTGCTGCTGACGATGGGCCACACCCTGAACGTGCTGCAATTTGGCGATGACCAGGCGCAGCAAATGGGTCTCAACGTCGAGCGCAGCAAACGCCTGCTCATCATCGCCGCTTCGCTGACGACGGCCGCGGCGGTGGCTTTTTCCGGCATCATCGGCTTTGTTGGCCTGATTGTGCCCCATTTGGTGCGGCTGCTCTGGGGGCCGGACTATCGGCATCTGACGCCGCTGTCCATCATTGGCGGCGGCACACTGCTGCTGCTGGCCGACATTCTGGCGCGGGTGGTGCTGGCTCCCCAGGTTTTGCCGGTGGGCGTGGTGACAGCCCTGGCCGGCGCGCCCTTCTTCTTATGGATTTTGTACCGGGCGAAGGCGAAGGTAATGTGGTAGAGGAAGAAGGGGAATTTATGACAAAGGATGGCCGAGATGTTAGAAATTAAGAACCTGTCAGCAGCCTATGGCAGCCGTATTATCCTACAAGACATATCGCTCAACATCGCGCCGGGGCAAATTCTGGCGGTGATTGGGCCGAATGGGGCGGGCAAATCTACGCTGGTGCGGGCGGTGAGCGGCGTACTGCCGGCGCAAAAGGGGCAGGTGTCTATTGGCGGACGGCCGTTACACAGCCTCACCGCCAACCAACGCGCCCGCTGTCTGGCCGTCGTGCCCCAGGCGCGCCAACTGCCCGGCGCGTTCACCGTCTACGAAACCATTCTACTGGGGCGCACCGCTTACCTGGGCTGGTTGGGCAAAACCGGCAGCCAGGACCACGAACAGGCCCAGTGGGCCTTGCAGCGCACCCGCCTTACTGATCTGGCCGCTCGCAAAGTGGGCGAACTATCCGGCGGCGAGCAGCAGCGCGTGCTGCTGGCGCGGGCGCTGGCCCAGGCCGCCCCGGTTTTGCTGCTGGACGAGCCGACGACCCATCTGGACTTGCAGCACCAATCGGGCCTGCTCAATTTGCTGCGTGAGCTGGCGCTGGAGCAAAAGCTGGCGGTGCTGATCGTCTTGCACGACCTGAACCTGGCGAGTTTGTACGCCGACCGGGTAGCGCTCTTGGTAGACGGCCGTATCCAGGCCATCGGTTCGCCCGCTGACGTGTTGACCAGCAGCAGTTTAACGGCCGTCTTCCAGGTCCCCATCGAAGTGATCCCCCATCCCGCCTATGGCACGCCGCTGGTGCTGCCAGACGGCGTCGCCAACCTGCCCAGCCTCAGGCCAACCCCGCCGACAGCGGCCGTCAGCCAGGCGCCAACCGCACACTGGCAGCCTTTGGCCTGAAAACAGCCAAAATTTCAGGTAAACTGCGTCCATGGATGAGTTTCTGCGTGAACTGCGCCAAAACGTGGCCGGTGACGTGCGCGCCGACGCCATGAGCCGCGTCTTGTACAGCACCGACGCCAGCATCTACCAGGTGATGCCGTTGGCGGTCCTCATCCCGCGCACGGTGGAAGATGTGGTAACGGCCGTCTCCCTGGCCGCCCAACACCACATCCCCATCTTGCCGCGTGGTTCTGGAACCAGCCTGGCCGGGCAGGCCACCAACGCCGCCCTGGTGCTAGATACCACCCGCCATCTGGACCACATCCTGGAATTGAACGTGGCCGAAAAATGGGTCCGCGCCGAGAGCGGCGTGGTCTTGGCCCACCTGAACGCCCATCTCAAGACGCACGGCCTGAAATTTGGCCCCGATCCGGCCAGCGCCAACCGCGCCACCCTGGGCGGCGTGGTCGGCAACAACGCCTCCGGCGCGCATTCCATCCTCTATGGCATGGCCGCCGACCATGTGCTGGCGGCGCAAATGGTTCTGGCTGATGGCTCGCTGGTTGGCTTTGCGCCGGAAAATGGGGCCGCGTCGGTTCTGGCGCAAAAGGTGGCCGCTCTGGTCAATCACCCGGCCAATCTGGACATCATCCGCCAGAGAACGCCGCGCCATTGGCGGCGCTGCGGCGGCTACAACCTGGACCGCCTGACCAACGGCCGTGACCTCACCTTCCAATGGCCCTTCGACGGCCGCTTTAACCTGGCAAAGCTCATCTGCGGCGCGGAAGGCACGTTGGGCTTCATGACCGAGGTGACGCTGAATCTGGTGGACGCGCCGACCCACACCGGCCTGGCAATCCTCCAGTTCGACGAGCAGCGCGCCGCCCTGGAGGCTGTGCCCGCATTGTTGGCGGTGGAACCGGCGGCCATCGAGTTTTTGGACCATTATGGCCTGTCGTTGGCGCAAGGCGTGCCCGCGTTTGCCGGCATGATGGCCGGATTTGTGCAGGGGCAGCCCCACTGTTTGCTCATCACCGAATTTTATGGCGCTTCGGAGCGGGAGATAGCGGCCAAATTTGCCCGGCTGCGCGACCATGTGCGGCGGCGCGGATTACGGCCGTCGGCCATCACCACCCTCACCGACCCGCAGGCCATTGGCAATGTCTGGCGCGTGCGCGAGGGCGGTCTGGGCGTGTTGATGAGTATGCGCGGCGACGTGAAGCCGCTGCCGTTCATCGAAGACGCGGCCGTGCCGGTGGAACATCTGGCCGATTATATCGGCCGTCTGGAACAGTTTTGCCGCGATGAGTTGGACACCGGCATGGCCTATTACGCCCATGCCAGCGCCGGCTGCCTGCACGTCCGCCCGCTGATCAACACCAAAATCGCTCAGGATGTGGCGAAATTACCCCAAATCATGCGCTTTGCCGTCGAATTATTGGGCGATTACGGCGGCGTGTTGTCCAGCGAACATGGCGATGGCAAAGCGCGAAGCTGGCTCAATCCCCGTTTCTTCGGCCAGGAGTTGTACGATTTATACCGGCAGGTGAAGGGTGTTTTCGACCCGGACAACCTGTTCAATCCGGGCAACATCGTCGCTGGCCCGGCGATGACCGATAATCTGCGCTACGGACCAGATTACCGCACCATCCCCATTGCGGCGCTGTTGGACTTTCGCGCCGACCAGGGTTTTGACCGGGCGGTTGAGATGTGCAATGGCGCCGGCGTCTGCCGCCAACAAAGCGGCACGATGTGCCCCAGCTTTATGGCGACCCGCGAGGAGGCGGACAGCACACGGGGGCGGGCCAACGCGCTGCGGGCGGCATTGGCGGGTGGTTTGCCGCCGGGTTCGTTGACCGGACCAGATGTGTATGGGGTGATGGATTTGTGCGTGAGCTGCAAAGCGTGTCAGGCGGAGTGCCCATCGTCGGTGGACATGGCCCGGATTAAGGCGGAGTTTTTGCATCAGTACCATCAGGCGCATGGCTGGCTGCTGCGCGACCGTTTTTTTGTCCACGCGGCCGACCTGAGTCGGTTGGCGAGTGGGCGGCTGGCCCCATTGTCTAATTGGGCGTTGGGCAGCCGGCGGCTGCGCGGGGCGCTGAATCGGTTGTTAGGTCTGGCGGCACGGCCGTTTCCCCTCTTCGCCGCCCAGACGTTTGACCGGTGGTATGCGCGCCTGCCCAAACGAGCGGAAGATGAGGCACGGCCGTCGCTCATCCTGCTGGTGGATATGGCGCACAACTACCACGAACCGGCGGCGGCGCAGGCGGCGCTGAAGGTGCTGACGGCCGTTGGCTTTCAGGTCATTTGCCCACCCATCCACGATTTTGGCCGGGCGGCTTTTTCCAAAGGGGATTTGCCGCGGGCGCGGCGGCTGGCTCTGAGCGCCCTGGCAGCGTTAGCGCCATTGGCCCAGGCCGGGTGGCCCATCGTCGGGCTGGAACCGAGCGACGTTTCCATGCTGCTGGATGATTATGCCGCCTTACTGCCGGATGACGGCCGTGTGCCATTGGTGGCGGCGCAGACGGTGACGTTTGAGGAATTGATGTGGCGGCAGATGGGCGACGGCCGTTTAGACGGCTTGTTTGCGCCGCAGACCGGGCGCGTTTTGCTGCACGGCCACTGCCACCAAAAGGCGCTCGGCGGCGTGCGCGCCAGCCAGGAGCTGCTGGCCTACCTGGGCTACGAAGTGACGGAGGCGGGGGCGGCCTGCTGCGGCATGGCTGGATCGTTTGGCTATGAGGCGGAACACGAGGCCATTTCCCGGCAAATGGGGGAACTCAGACTGCTGCCGGCCGTGCGCGCCCAAACGATGGATACGCTTATTGTTGCTGCCGGGGTAAGCTGCCGCGAGCAAATTCGCCAGGGCGCACAACGCACGGCGCTGCATCCGGCGGCTGTGCTTTATAGTTCGTTGGCTGGTTAGCAGCCGTAAGCCGGAGTCCGTGTGCTGTTTTCCGTTGGCGCTTGCCATAGGCCGCGCCTTATGGCTTACCGAACATGGCTTACCGAATACGGCTACAACCGCTCGCAGCTGTCCAACAGCAGGTTGTACGTCCCAGAGAGGCTGACGTAGACAAAGCCGCCGCACTCCTGGCAGGAAACCTGGTACTCCACGCCCTCTTCGCCAGAAACAGGCTCCCAACCGGTCAGCACGTGGCCGTGAATACTGGCGAAGGCTTCTACTTCGCGCATTTGCCGGTTCAGGAAGCTCTCTTTTTCGATGGCCTCGGTGACGTGCAACGTTTCGGTCGCGCCGACGATGGCCCGCACGACGGCCGCATGGACCAGATTGTCTGGCACGTTGTCGGGCAAGCCGGCCACTTTTGCCAGCAGCAATTCTAATACTTCTGAGATTTCTTGCCGGGTTTCCCGGTCGTAGTGCTGCACGAGGGAGCCTTCTTCTAACAGACTGGCCAGGTAGTGAACGGCCGTTTGCAAATGCGTCTTCCTAACTTCTGCCGACGTGGTCATTTTGCTGCGTCTCCTTGCCTGCCGGCGCTTCTGGCGGCGGCGCGGGTATTCGTGATGCTGTCTGGTTGTTTCTCACCAGCCTGCTAATTATACCGGCTATGTTGTCCTATGCCAGCCGCTTCAAATCAGGTCAGCAATTCTCAATTTGAAATCCAGCCGTCGCTGCGGCTGTTATCTGTCCGCGCCGTCCCGCCCCTACTTAGCACACCAGGGCAAATTGAGAACTGCTAAAATCAGGTCTGGTCTGGCGGCGACGGCCGTTGCAAATTCTGGAACTGCGCTTGAATCATGTCTCGTTCCACCTGTTTGCGGGCAATTTTTCGCTCCACATCGGCTACCATTTCACCCAACAGGTCGCGCCCCTGGCGTTGGGCCAGCTTTACTTCCAGGCTCAAAGAGACCATCGGGCCGGTATGCAGGCTTTGCCGCTCCTGCTGAATACGCTGCAAGCGGCGCTGACAGCGGCTCAATTCTTCTTCCAGCGCGCGCATCATCTCGTTTTCGGTTTGGGCGGAGGCGGCGGGCGCGGCCGGTTGGCCGCCATCCAGCTGGCGGGCGACGGCCAGCAGTTCGGCCAGACTGCGGGCGGCGTAAGCATCGTTGACGGCCGTCATCATCTCGGTGCGGTAGGCGCGGTCGGCCGCCTCGGTGGTCAGGTCTGGGTGCAGGCGGCGGGCCAGTTGGCGGTACAGCTTTTTGATTTGCGCCTCGGTAGATTGGCTGACAGGTTCAGACGGCCGTTTGGGGGCCGCCTGGGGTGGTGTTTGCCAGGTACGGCGAAACTGTTCTTCCACCGGGCGAAAGTCTACGCCAAATGTCTGTTCGTTGCGGCGGCGCTGAATGCGGTCCAGCAGATCGGCCACTTCGGCTTCGACGGCCGTCAACTGCGCCAGCCGCTCGCCCAGCCGCGCCGCAAAGGCAAATTCAAACGCCTCGATGTCGGCGCGATAATCGGCCAGTTTTGCCTCGGCTTCAATCAGGTCGGTGCGCGCCGTTTCTACAGCGGCGCGCAAACGGGCGATTTTATCGGCTCTTGTTTGCAAGGCGGTTTTTCTTTCCTAACCTGGACAAGCCAGAACCAAAAAGGTTAAATTCTTGCACAGTGAGCAAGAATCTGACTTGTAAGGCACTTATTTAGACCTGACAGGTTGCTATGCGCGCAAAGGTCATCATCCAATTTCAATGATAAACCTGTCTCGCCCGGTTCAGGCGAAAATGGGCGAGACGGCGCGGGAAAATGCCGTCCGCTGCGGCTGCTGCCTGTCCGCGCCGTCCCGCCCCTACCAACATTGGAATGGTCGGTCACAATCTGCCATTTTTGTCACCTTGTCAGATGTCGCCTTGTCGGGTCTTAGCGGTGAATGGCCGGTAGATAGGCGTGGTAGATAATGTCGGTGACGGCCAGGGTGAGGGGGATGGCTGCCGGCAGCCCGGCCGTCTCGGCTGTGGCGCTGATGGTGAGAGAGCCGGTGTAAATGCCGGACGGCCGTGCCACACTCTCAATTGCCACCGTCACCACGCTGCGCTCTCCCGGCGTCAGCATCCCGCCGTCGGGGGCAAAGACCGGGACCAGGTCTGTGCCCGCGTCGGCCTGAATGGTAAAGGTGATGGTCCGCGTGCCCACGTTGTCCACAACGATCTGGCGTGTGGTCGAAAACGGCTGCTGCGTCGGGGTGATGATGGCCGCCAACTGGCCGGGCCACACACTGGCGGCGGCAAAAGTTGGCACTTCGGCTTTGGGCATGTCGCGCAGAGCGGTCTCGGCCGGGCGGCCTTGCACGGCGTAGTAGCGCATTTGCTCGCACTCCTGGTACAGGCCGGGCTGGTTGAAATTGAGGTTAAAGACGATCAGCGCCTCCATCCAGGGCCAGTTGGCGGCGGCGTATTGGAACGCGCCCACCAGGTTGTCCGCCTGTTCTTGTTCGGTGACGAGCTGCCAGAGACGGCCGTCCCAAGAGCCATCGGCGCGGCAGTGGTCGGGCGGTGTCACCAGCCAGCCAAACTCCGTCGCCCACATCGGCTTATGGCCGTAGCCATACTGCTGCATGAGGGCGTACAACTTTTCCGCGCCACGGAAGCAAAAGCCATTGACGCAGTTCTGGGTTGGGTCGGCCGAAGGCATGTCGGGCGCGGCGTCGAAATTGGCGCGAAAGCCGTAAGGATGGTAGCCCACGCCGTCCAGGCAGCTGCCGCCGCCGGCCGCCAGAAATTCCTTAAAAAATTCGCGTTCATCCTGATACAGCCCATTGTGGCCGGGATGTCCGTTCCAATTACCCGTCACCCGGCCGGTGGGGGCCAGCCCGGCGGAGATGACTTTGGCCTGGGGGTCGGCGGTTTTGATGGCGGTGTAGGCGGTGCAGAGCAGGCTGGCGTAGTGGGCGGCATTGGGTGAAGTGGTCCAGCCGTAGCTGGCGTCCAGGTTGGGTTCATTGCCGATTTCGTAGGCGTCTACATAGCCGGCCTGCGATTCGGCCAATTGGCTCATGGCCGCGCCAAAGGCGGGCAGGTTGTTAAACTGATTGACGCTGGCCTCGACGCGCAGCAGCACATGCACCGGCAGACGGCTGCCGGGTGGGTTGAACACCTTGATCCAGTTGAAGCCCATCGTTTGCAGGCGGTCTACATCCCAGGCGGCGACGTTGAAGCCGTAGCCCAAAGCCAGCTCGGCCGGCTTTTGCGGGTTGGCGTGTAACTGGCTAAAGAGAAGGCCCAAGCTGAAAAATGCCAGGGTAAAGCTGTTAAACAGGGAAACGGCCGTGCGCCGCCCAATCTTCCAATCCATTATGTTCTCCTTGTCAATCATCAAGCCTTCGACAAGCGCAGGACTAATCGCCCATCGCCAACTGCCGGACGCCAACGGTACCGCGCACCAGTTTAAATAACAGGTAGGAGGCCAGGGCAAAGGCGGCTGCGCCAAAGGTGGTCAGCGTTTGCTCAAACCAATGGAGGGCGATGGGTTTGGGCTGGATGGGGGCGATGGCCTGTAAAACAAAAATCATCCCCACGTTGACGATGAAAAGCAGCGAAACGCCCCACTTGCCGCGGCGGCCGGCTTCGATCATCAGCAGCGCGGTCAGCCACAGGTTTGTCAGGCTGGCCAGGCTCATGATGGGCATGAACCAGCCGCGCTCCACGCCCTGCAGCCAGAAGCGCAGCGCGGCGATGCCATAGACCAGCACAATCGCAGCCAATGGAGCAAGCCACACGTTTTTAGGGCTGGATTTTCCGTGCAGGCGGCGCATGGCAATCCATACGGCCGCAGCCAACAGCGTAAAACCCGGCGCCATGAGTGGAAACAACGCCTCTGCCATCCAAACCACGTCCTGGCCGGCAACGGCCATTTCCAGTTTCCAGATGGCTTTCAGTAGACCGGCGGTCACGACCAGCCCTGCGCCGACAGCAGCCATCAGCTTTTGGTCCGGCGCGACGGTTTCCACCAACCGGGTTATAAAAAAAAGAGCGACCCCGGTGAATATAACCGGCAGAAAATCGTACAGCGCCAGACCAATGGTGTAATCGTTCATGCAAACCTCCTTCGTAAACGGGGGCGCGGATGTCCTGTCTGCCCTGGCAGGCGAGACGCCTGCGCTCCCAGGGTTCTCATTCATGGTGGTGGGCAAACCACTCATGAAGTCTCCTAGCAGGCTGTCGGAAAAATATCTTCTGAAGGCCCCATGATAGACAAATAACGATTTCAAAGCATCAAGACAAGCAGTTTGCAACTCATATTGGCCTCATTACCATGAATTTTGCACGGTTTTACAGCCCGTTTTCGGGCATCAGGCAGGGGCAATAACGCCCCATCAACCAACCTGCAAGGTATGCAATCGTTTCAAGTTGTAAGCCAGACAAACCAATGTCCATTCGCCACCGGCAGCAACCAGGCCTCGCAGAAAACTGGCGAGACCCAAGGTTTCCTTGATGATACCGATAACCGGTTCAACCGTCGATTTGCGCAACGGTAGGTGGCTTTGCCGAGGTGGTCTGCAGTTTGTAAGCCATTTGCTCTTTGACGGAAGCATCATTGGGTGGCGGGTTGGGATTGTCCAGGAAAAGGCACGCCAACCCTGATGGTGTGGGCTGCGACCGTGGCGATGTAGGGGTCAATGCCGCGCGCTTCCAAGCTGGCGATGTTGTTTTCGCTGAAGTAGCCGGTGTCCAAATTGACCTTTTTCGGCTGACCCACGACTGGTGGTACGGTGTCGAGGTTGGCAGGGCGGCCTGTTTATCGTTGGTATGGTCACACAACCAATTGCCCACTACCAGACGACTGTCATGGTCAACCACTACCTGGACGTTATAATGTTGGTCAAAGCCGCTGTTGGTGGCGTTTTCATGATGCGCGATTCGGGGTCGGTGAAGTTGTACTGGTCTTTATCTCTGGGTCCTGGAGTGGGTGGCTGCGGTGGTTTGCCCGGCGGCTTTTTTTCCCTGTGGGTCGGTCTTTTCGGCCCGGGCTTGCATCTTGGCCTCGTATTCGGCTTGCTCGGCTTCATACCGGGCCTGGGCGCGTTCCTCCAGCACCTTCTTGGCTTCGGCCAGCCGCGCCAATTGCTGCTGGCGTCGGGCAATCTCATCGGGAATGTTCATCTCTTCGGGCAGTTGTCCTCCATCGGCAACTTCAGCCAAAGTGAACAACTCCTCGACTTCGGCTTGCAGATGGCTTCGATAGCCAACAGCCGCTGGTAACTGACCGCTTTGCTCTTGGACGCATCGGCATGGTTTGCTGCCATCCAGACTGACGTTACCCAATTGCAAATAGCCCATCGCCTGGGCAATCAACAGTATCTGGACAAACAACTCTTTCAGTTCAGCCAGAAATTGTTGGCGGAAAGCCGCAATCGTGTCATGGTCCGGGGTGCACGTCACCGGTAATGAAACGAAAGGGAATCACCTCATGGGTGGCGCGTTCAATCTTGCGCGAACTGAATACGCCGCTGGCATAGCTGTAGAACAGCAATCCCAACATCACTTCCGGGGCGTATGGGTGGCGCACCCTGCTCGCTATACCTTCTACACATGATCCCCAAATCAGTTGGGCGACGACAGCGACAATGAAGCGAGCCAAATGGTCGGGTGGCGGACATCGCGCAAGGTGATTTGCAGGTCCAGGGTCTTTTCGTAATCAGCAGTTCTGAATTTTCTTGCCATACCCAAAGTTTACACCGAAATCATTTTTGTTCGGAGAAACG
This sequence comes from Candidatus Leptovillus gracilis, assembly GCA_016716065.1. Taxonomy (NCBI): domain Bacteria; kingdom Bacillati; phylum Chloroflexota; class Ardenticatenia; order Promineifilales (SeqCode); family Promineifilaceae (SeqCode); genus Candidatus Leptovillus; species Candidatus Leptovillus gracilis. Next base: position 129,431 of record JADJXA010000027.1, read on the forward strand.
TATCTTCTCCGACAAGCTGCTAGGTTAATTTATGCTTCATCACCCGAAACCAACCGCGCACCTGGATGCCCGCCAGCACAAACCTGGTGACGACGGCCGGATACTGCTGGCTGTAAAACTTGCGATAAAACACCTGCATCGCCCGCACCGATTCCTGGGCTACTTTGATGCGCGTCTCTTTTGGCGGACGGGCGATGTCGGCCGATTCTTTGCGCAGACCGGAACTGGCCCCTTTGTAATGCAGCACAGTGACGTGTGGGTAGTAGATGATTGTATACCCCGCCTGATGGATGCGGTAACAAAAATCTATGTCTTCGCCATAGAAAAAGTAAGTCTCGTCCCAGCCGCCCAACGCATCAAATAGGGCGCGGGGCATCAGCATATAGGAACCGGCGATGACGGGCACGGCGTGGGTCTGGTTAAAATCGGCGTAGGATTGGAAGTAGCCGTTGAAGCGTGGCGCGCGCGGGAACAGGCGGCTGAGGCCGGCGAAATGGCACAGTGCGTTCCAGGGAGTGGGAAAGCCGCGATGGTTGTCCGGGTCGCGCCGGCCGTCTGGATAGATCAACCGCACTGTCAGCGCCCCCACGTCGGGATTGGCCTGCATGTAGGCGACTGGCCCGCTGAGGGCGTCGGGTTCGACGCGGGTGTCGGAGTTGAGGAAGAGGACGTATTGGCTTTGGGCAACGGCCGTGCCGACATTATTCGCCGTCGCAAACCCCTGGTTGGTCTCGCTCGCCACCATCCGCACCTGCGGATACCGCTGGCGCACCATCGCCGCGCTGCCATCCGTCGAAGCATTGTCCACGACGATGATCTCCAGCCCACCCGGCGGCGCTTCGGCCGCCAGCAGCGCAGCGAGGCAATCATCCAGCAGCTGCCGGGTGTTATAAGAAACGATGATGACCGAAAGGGTAAACGGCCGTGAGTGGTATGTATCGTTCATAGATGTTCCGTCAGTCGCCAATCGTCAGACTAGCAGCCTGTCGGAGAACTCAGGATAGGTACACGGATTGAACGGATTCGACGGATTTTTACGGATAAATCACCAGAAAATCGGTGTAAATCCGTGTCATCCGTGTATCCATTTCTACTTTTCCGACAACCTGCTAGTTTCCGTATTCGGTAATCCGTGATTCGTAATCCGGGCATGGTTCATTTCAGTTGATTTGTGCTTTACAAATTTTGCAAAAAAGCGTGTCATGCTGAGGTCCTCCGAAGCATCCCGTTCCTCTGGCGTTAGCGGGATGCTTCGCTCCGAAGACTCCGCTCAGCATGACAATGCCGCGTAAATTTGTAAAGAAGATGTTTCGCCCGATGAACCATGCCGTAATCCGTAATCTGTGTTCCGTAGGGCGCTAACTCTGGCAAATGCCGACGGAAACGGCATACGGACTTCGGTTTACGGCTGCGAGCCTCTCTCTGTGCTACGCCTGACGCCTGACGCCGTTAGTTTATCACGTTCTGTCATAAACTGGTTCGATGTTGCCCGGCGCATGGCGTATAATTGCCTTCATGGAACCCATTAACCCTATCTCCCTCTTACACAACAAACATATTTTACTCGGCGTCAGCGGCTCCATTGCCGCTTACAAAAGCATTGACCTGGCCTCCAAACTGACCCAGGCCGGGGCGCTGGTGGATGTGATCATGACCGAAGCGGCGCAGCAGTTTGTCACGCCGCTGGCTTTCCGTTCTGTAACCGGCCGGCCGGTTTACACCTCCATGTGGGATTTGGCGGACCATGTGCGCCACGTAGGATTGGGCGAAACGGCCGACCTTTTGCTGATCGCCCCGGCCACCGCCCACACCATCGCCAAACTGGCCCAGGGCATGGCCGACAATCTGCTGACTGTCACCGTGCTGGCTGCTCGCTGCCCCATCCTGCTGGCCCCGGCGATGGACGGCGGCATGTATGAACACCTGGCGACCCAGGCCAATATCGCCACGTTAAAAGAGCGCGGCGTCATATTCATTGGTCCGGCGGCGGGGCGCATGGCTTCTGGCCTGACCGGACTGGGGCGCATGGTGGAGCCGCCGGAACTGCTGGCCCAGGCGCGGTTGGCTCTGGCGTGGTCTGGTCCGTTGGCTGGACTGCATGTCGTTGTCAGCACTGGGCCGACGCGGGAAGCGCTGGACCCGGTGCGGTTCATCAGCAATCGCTCGACCGGCAAGCAGGGGCTGGCGGTGGCGCAGGCGGCGCTGGACGCCGGGGCGCGGGTGACGCTGGTGGCCGGCCCCATCAGTGAACCGGCCCCGCTGGGCCTGACGCGCATAGACGTGGAGACGACGCAGCAAATGGCCGAGGCGGTGTTGGTGGCGACTGAGGACGCCGACGCCCTGTTCATGGTGGCCGCCGTGGCCGATTTTCGCCCGGAAACGCAGTCGGCGCGCAAAATTAAGAAGACGGAGCAGGAGGAAGGGGGCAACGGCGGCTGGGGGTTGGCGATTGGCCTGGAGGTGACGCTGGATATTCTGAGCGCGGTGAAGGAGCGGCGCGAGAAGACGGGCTACCCGCGGGTGTCGCTGGGTTTTGCTGCCGAGACGCACGATGCGTTTGAGTACGGCCGTCAGAAACTCCTGCGCAAAGGTCTCAACTTTATCGCCGTCAACGACGTGCTGGCCGACGGGGCGGGTTTTGCCGTGGATACCAACCGGGTGGTGCTGCTGAGTTCGGCCGGGGTGGTAGAAGAGATGCCGCTGTTGAGCAAAACGGCCGTTGCCGAGCGGCTGGTGCATCATGTGGCGCGGGCGTTGGGGCGGGAGTGAGGGGAAACGGCCGTTACATCTCCAGCCACGGGTTCACGAGTACCACGCCTAAACCGGTAAAATCGGTCGTATTCCGTGTGACCAGGGCTAGATTGTGGTGAATGGCCGTTGCGGCGATTAACCCGTCCATGACCGGTAGTTTACGCCCCCGCTGCATCAGCTTTCCGGTAAGCATTCCCCACTGCCGCATCGTGCCCGTATCCAGCGGCAGTATGTACTCCTGGTAAGCGGGTAACAGCATTTCTTCTAACCACACGGTCAATTGCTCTTGTTTTTGCGATGCGGGCAGCCGGGTAATGCCTTGCTGAACTTCGCCAATTGTGACGACGCTCAGGAACATGGGCATATGTTGATGGATTTGCAGCCAGTTAACGACAAGCGATTCCGGCGTCTCTGTGGCAAATTCAGAGACAATGTTTGTGTCCAGCAGATAAGTCACAAAACCACCTCGCGCCCTACATCCTTCCGGTCCCGCGTGATTTCCACACCAGACCCCGCCAACGGTGAGGCCAGAAGAAGGTCGAGCAAAGTGGTTTTAGGCTTCATCATCTGGCGATATTCCGCCATAGATAGAACAACAACGACCTCTTCACCGTGTCGCGTGACAATTTGTGGTCCTTGTTCCAGCGCTTGATTGACCACCTGACTAAATTTGCTTTTCGCGTCTTGTAACTGCCAGATCATGATTTACCTCTGTCTAGCAGCTTGTGGGAGAACTCAGGATAGGTACACGGATTGAACGGATTCGACGGATTTTTACGGATAAATCACCAGAAAATCGGTGTAAATCCGTTAAATCCGTGTCATCCGTGTATCCATTTCTACTTTTCCGACAACCTGCTAGCTCGTTTGATGGGTCCGACTAGCCTGACTAGATTTTAATTGATAGTCGTCCTCAAAGTCAATCACGGTATAATCCCCTCCGACTACCATACTCTGGGAGCGCGGACGTCCCGTCTGCCGCAAGCAGAACGTCGGCGTTCCCACTGCCCAAGGAGTTCCGTTGGTGAATAAACGTAACCGCCGAATTGTTCTGCTCATCCTGGTGAGCAGCCTGCTGTTGGCCGTTAGCTTTGTCTGGAACGGCCGTAGCCACCAAAACAACATCGCCATCGCCGTCGCCAAAGGCAAAGCGGTCTACGACATGACCGCCATGACCCAAATTAGCCTCAACCAACCGCAAATGCAAGCCATCGCCCTGGCCGACGAAGGGCTGATGGCGCTGCTTGGCGGCGACGAATTCGGCTTTTTAGATGCCGTCGTCCTGGGGGAAGGCGAAGCCGCCCGCTGGCAGGCCGCCGGCTGCGGCCGCCAAAACTGCGTCCACATCTCCCTTTATGATTACACCAACGGCGGCACGGTGAATGCTGTCCTCAACACCAGCAGCGGCCGTATCGTAGACCGCTGGACCAATCCCGACGCCCGCCCCGGCGGCAGCGAATTTATCTTGCCCCGCGCCATCGCCATCGCGGCCGCCGACCCCGGCGTGCAAAACATCCTGGGCAAGCTGGATCAGGACCCGGCGATGATCCCTATGTCGGCCTGGCTGGCCGACGACGCCTGCCGTGACGATTGGTGCGTAGACCTGACCTACCAGGACCCATCGGGCAGCGGCAAAATTGTCCACGTCTTTGTCAATATGGAGCAGAAGCGGGTGGCGCGCACGTTCATGACGCGCGGCCGTGACCCCATCGCCTCTGCCGCGCCGCAGCCGCAGCGCAATTCGTATACCGACGGCTGCCAGGAAAACGAATACGGTTGGAATGTCTGCTGGGAAATGACGGCCAACGATGGCCTGAATTTTTACGGCGCAGCCTACAATGGCACGCCTATTTTTGCAAGCGCCAAAATTGGGCAAATTGAGGCGTGGTACCCAAGCTGGCCCGGCGGCTACCGCGACGAAATCGGTTTCCGCTCCACGGTGCCCCCCTTTGGCGACACGCAGGTGACGGATTTGGGCGATGGCTTTGAGGTGATGCAGTTGTTTACGGAGTTCACCCACTGGCCGAACTGCATCTGCTGCTACCGCTATGAGCAGATTATGCGTTTTTATGAAGACGGCCGTTTCGCCCTCGGTTTTGTCTCGCATGGCCCTGGCTGTGATGATTTGTCGGTCTACCGGCCGTTTTGGCGCCTGGATCTGACATTAGACGGCCGTGGCCGCACCGATGTCTGGGCCTGGGACACCAGCCAGTGGGTTGAGCTGACCGAGGAGAGCGAATTCTTCCCCTTTATTGACCAGGTTTCACCGGAAGGGGAGCAACTGGCAACCTTCAACGGCGACCTCCATTACCGCTGGCAGATGACGCGCACCGACCCGTTTGGGCTGGATGAAGCCCGTGTTTTCCTGCTGCAATACCAAGAAGGCGAAGGGGATGGCCCCATCCCGACCGGCCCCGGCGACACCTTCATCCCGCCGCGCCAATGGCTGGATGGCGACGCGCTGTCCGGCGGCGACCCGGTGTTGTGGTGGGTCCCGCTGCTCAAGAGCAAAAAGAGCGAACCATACTGGTGTTCGCCCGACCCGGAACCGGGCATCAACATGTGCGAGACTTTTTTGATTGCCCGGCCGGCCGGTGAATTGGTGCAGCCCACAGAAGAAGAATTGGCGGCCATGCCGACGGCAACGGCCGTGCCCGCCGAAATCTCCACACCCGCCCCCACGCCCACGCCCCGCCCCGTGCAAGGCGAAGACGCCGAAGACATCATCCTCAACGCTGGCTGCGGCTCCTGCCACCAGATCGGCGCGTTGGGCGAAGCCCACAAGGTCGGGCCAGACCTGTCTGGCATTGGTCTGGTGGCCGGGTCGCGGGTCCCCGGCTTGTCCGCCGAAGAATATCTGCGCCAGGCTATTCTGGAACCCAACGCCCACATCGTCGCCGATTGTCCCAACGGCCCGTGCATCCCCAACATCATGCCGCGTGATTATGCCACGCGCCTCAGCCCGGCGCAGTTGGAGCTGGTGATTGCTTATCTGCTTACCATGCGCGACGAGGTGGTGGTTGTCGAAACGATTGGCGACGGGGTGGTTCCCGCGCCGAAGGCGATCCCATCGGCCAAAAATGCGTCGGGCGCGACCACTGCCCCGGCGCGGGCGACTGGGTTGGTGGTGCAGGTGGTGTTGGTGGTATTTGTGTTTTTGCTGACGGCGTTTTTGTTAGCAAAACTGCCAGAAGAGAGATAGGGTTGGTCCGGTATGAAACAAGGCCGGGTGAATCCGGCTTTTCAACCCCTTTTTTACGTGGCATGGGGATGGGGTGTGTTTTGTAGGTGTGTGAGTTTGACCGTGAGGGATGCGGGGCTATGTCGCTGAAACAGTTGGAACTGCCGCCAGTGATGGACACCTCGTCGGCCGACATGGCCGGGGAATTTTACGTGCCTGCGCTTTCGCTGCTTCTACTAAATCGAGTACAATAAAAGCATGAATCACTCTGAATTCCAAAACGGCAAACCGAGAATAAGAACCCTGGACCTGTTTTGTGGGGCAGGGGGCAGCAGCTATGGCGCGCGCCAGGCAGGGGCGGAGATTGTGGCTGCGATTGACTACTGGCAAACGGCCGTTGACACTTACAACGCTAACTTTGGCGAAGGCAAAGCGCGTTATGCGGCTTCCCACCTTTGAATCTGTGCTTTACGGCGGGGCGAATTATTATGGCAAAAGGGGGGTTGTGGACATACGACGAGCTATTATTGGCGCTTAACTTGTACTACAAGATACCCTTTGGGCAGTTTCATCAGCACAATCCAAAAGTAATTGATTTAGCTAAATTAATAAACAGAACACCCAGTTCTGTGGCTATGCAACTCAGTAATTTTGCAAGCCTTGACCCATATCACCAAAGTCGGGGAATTAGTGGGCTACGTCCGCCTGGCAAACTTGCACAAGAAATTTGGATAGATATGCAAAACAACTGGGAAGACCTTATCATGAAAAGCGAGGAGTTACTGGATTTACTGGCCCAGCCGCAAGACGAACCCAAAACATCCTATACGTTGGAAGAAGAACGCAATAAAGCCCAATATCTTCAGATTCAGAAAGAAAAGCACGTCCCAACAGAGGTTGAACGCTCTGTAAAGGTGCGATTGGGGCAAAGATTTTTCCGAGAATCAATTATGGCAAACTATCGAGAACGATGTTGTGTGTGCGGTATGCCCATCCCAGAGTTGTTGATAGCAAGTCACATCATTCCTTGGAAGGCAAGAGAAGATTTACGTTTGAATCCAAGCAATGGATTGTGCTTGTGTGTTTTACATGACAAGGCTTTTGACCGAGGGTTACTTTCAATAGATGATGATTACAAAGTGATGATCAGTTCATTGATTCAAGAACATTCATTACAAGAAGCAGTAAAACACGGTTTAACAGCCTACAATGAACATTTTATCTTACTACCCGATAGATTTGTGCCTGAGAAAAGATTTTTGCAGACTCATCGTAATGAGTGTTTTATCTGGTAATACTATCGCCAGATCATGACTTCCGAGACAAAAAAGTCCTTCTGAGTAAGAAATGTAAAAACTTGTGGAAACGGTTTGGAATGTAGTGCCTTGATTAATCATTATGATGTACTGGCTAGCCACTCCGAAATTTTTGCATTCCTGAACTAGACGACATTGTATGGCTTTCAGGACTTTTTGCAACAAGCGAACTACGGCGATTGCATATTCGCCAAACTCAGATGTCTCAGATGACCTCGCCAGGGCGTAAACGCCCCGGCTAGACAACAACGCCGGTTGAAACCGGCTTAAAGCCCCATTTATGGTGCGTTGTTTGGTAGCCTGATGCTTTAGCATCAGGCGGAACGGGCCGTAAAGTTGGGTATGCAATCGCCCTAACAAGCGAACTAGTAGTGCGACCGACTAGTTTTGACGGGTTCTATTACAGCAAAAAAATCCGTCAAAACAATATTGTTGGACTACTAGAATTTCCGAATATGCTAATACTCAAAACAGGGTGAGCGCCGCAGACTTCTTTTCAAATCATCCCTTTCATCTCAGAATCGAAGAGATTTCTCGTCGTTTGTGGGCACCTTCGCCTGAAGGTGGGCTAAGGGAAACTCATTGGTTCTATGAACGCGCACGCGGCCAGTATATCAATGCCCAAGCTAACTTAACCCCAGCAAAACAGAAAGAATTCCTGTCTAAGAACCCCCGCTCTCAAATGTTTACAAAAACCGATCTCGCCAAGTTTGAGAATTCCTTTGGTATGCGACCCCACATGGTTAGTTTTGGAGCGCAAAAAAAACTTTGCGGAATTCGCAAAGGAAATTGGTCAAAAATGGGAGCAGAACGAAAAACAGTTCAACGAGCTTTACTTTAAACATCTTGTGGCAAAAGCAATCCTATTCCGTTTTCTTGACAAAAATATCATGCGACAAGCGTGGTACGGTGGATACAAGGCCAACATAGTTACCTATTCAATAACAAAACTGGCATATATGGTTTCAAGTACCCGCAAGCGCCTAGATTTAGAGCAAATATGGAAGAATCAGAAATTATCACCTGCTCTCGAATCTCAACTATTGCTTATTGCTGAGTCAGTAAATGAGCAAATACAAGACGCACCAGAACTGATAACAAATGTAACTGAATGGTGTAAGAAAGAAGCCTGTTGGCAAAGAATCAAAGACTCACAACAAGTAACTTTGAACCAAGACCTTATTATTGAGCTTTTGGACGTTCAGGAAGTACTAGATCGTGCAAAAGATGCCGAGAAAACTCAAACGATAGATAACGGTATCTTTTCACAAAAATATGTAATTGAAAAAGGAGCTGACTATTGGAAGCAAGTCGCCCAATACGGACTGAAGGGGAAGCATCTTAGCCCTATGGAAATGGAAATTATTCAAATTGCCTGCAAAATCCCGAATAAAATCCCATCTGAAAAACAATCACAGGTAATCATAAAAATCGAAAACAAGGTTATTGCTGAGGGATTTTTTGTTGAATAGTACTCCATAATCTTCGGAATAAGCTGGCCAACAGCCTTTGTCGTCTTCAATTGGAATTGTTTTTTCTGGCAGTATTCCAAAGAAAACCAGAATGAGCAGAACGGATTATTATCTCGACCAATTCGCCCGCCTCAGCGTCAACAAAAACCGCAAAACGTGGACGGCCGTTTTCCCCCCTCTCCAGTTACCAACCTCTTTACACAGAAAAATTTGGGGTGGTGGGAAAAACGGCCGTTCAGTTACCAACTTCTTTACATCGCTACACTACACCCGCTCAATAATCGTCGCAATCCCCATGCCGCCGCCGACGCAGAGGGTGATCAGCGCCGTCGTCAGGTCCCGGCGCTCCAATTCATCCAACACCGTGCCCAACAGCATCGCCCCGGTCGCCCCCAACGGATGGCCCAGCGCAATGGCCCCGCCATTCACATTCACGGATTCGCTGCTTTCAATGCCCATGTCGCGCATAAAACGCAGCACCACGGCCGCAAACGCCTCGTTCACTTCAAATAAATCAATGTCCTTCACCGCCATGCCCGCCTGCTTTAACGCTTTTTTTGCCGCCGGGCCTGGCCCAACCAGCATGATCGTCGGTTCCGTGCCCACCAGGGCGGCGGCGCGGATTTTGGCGCGGGCTTTCAGGCCCAGCGCTTTGCCGCTCTTTTTGCGCCCCACCAGCACCAACGCCGCTCCATCCACAATGCCGGAGGAGTTGCCGGCCGTGTGGACGTGGCGGATGTGTTCGACTTCCGGGTAGCGCTGCATGGCAACAGCGTCGAAGCCCATCTCGCCCATCATCTGGAAGGCGGGGCTGAGTTTGCCCAACGATGCCAGCGTCGTGCCAGGGCGGATGAATTCGTCTTCGGCCAGGATGGGCAGGCCGTTCATGTCTTTAACCGGCACAATGGATTTGGCAAAATGGCCCTGGGCGCGGGCCTGGGCGGCGCGCTGCTGCGATTGCACGGCGAATTGGTCCACGTCTTCCCGGCTGAAGCCTTCGATGGTGGCGATAAGGTCGGCGCTGATGCCCTGGGGGATGAAGTGAGTCTTGCTGTTCACTTTGGGGTCGGCCACCCACGCGCCGCCATCGGACCCCATAGGCACGCGGGACATGGATTCCACGCCGCCGGCGACGACCAGTTTTTCCCAACCGGAGCGCACTTTCATGGCCGCCAGGTTCACCGCCTCCAGCCCGGAAGCGCAAAAGCGATTGAGCTGCACGCCAGGCACATCTACGTGCCAATCGGCGTAGATGGTCGCCGTGCGGGCAATGTCCGCCCCCTGATCGCCGATGGGTGTGACGCAGCCCAAAACCACGTCGTCTATGTGGGCGGTGTCCAGGTCGTGGCGCTGCTCCATCTCTTTCATCAGGCCGGCAACCAGGTCAATGGGCGTCACCTCATACAGGCTGCCGCTGCTTTTGCCCTTGCCCCTGGGGGTGCGGATGGCGTCAAAAATATAGGCGTTTGGCATGTGTTTTTCTCCCTTGAAAATGGGAGCGCGGACGTCCCGTCCGCCCCGGCAGGCGAGACGCCTGCGCTCCCACGGTTTTCATTCGTGGTGGTGGGTGCAGCCCACGCATGATGTCTCCCTTGAAAATGGGAGCGCGGACGTCCCGTCCGCTTCTTTAAGATTTGACAACTCTAAACCTTCCGTTACCCCGCCACGTCTCGGTCATTGGAGGAACGGGTTGTTTTGTTTTTCCGCGCCGATGGTGGTGGCGGGGCCGTGACCGGGAAAGACCCGGGTCTCGTCGGGCAGAATGAGCAGTTTTTCGCGGATGGAGCGCAGCAGCAGGCTCAAATCGCCGCCGGGCAAGTCGGTACGGCCGATGCTCTGTTGGAACAGCACATCGCCGACAAAAACAACGCCATGTTCAGGCAGGTAAAAGCTGACATGGCCGGGCGCGTGGCCGGGGGTGAAGAGGACGTGTACGGCCGTTTTCCCAACCCATACAACCTGCCCTTCGCTCAACAGTTCATCCGGCGGCGGCAGGGCGGGGAAGCGGATGTTCCACAGCGCGCCGCTCATGGTGGCGTGCTGCAGCATATCAATCGCTTCGGGGTGGATGTAGATGGGCGCCGGTTTTTCGGCTTGCAGTTCGGCCAGCCCGGCGACGTGGTCGAAGTGGCTGTGGGTAAGCAGGATGTGGCTGAGATTGTAACCGCGCTCGTCCAGGGTGGCGGCGATGGCCCGGCCGTTCCAGGAGGGGTCAATGACGGCCGTATCCAGCGTTTCTTCACATACCAGCACATAACAGTTGGTTTGCAGCGGACCTAAAGGCAGTTGCAGAATCTCGATCATGATGCCATCTACTCCATGCGTTTGTCACTATCTTACATGGGATGACCATACTCTGCACGTGATTTGGGGGAATGTCCAGGGCATACGCGCTCGATCCGCGCGCCTCATCTTCATTCCGCTACCGTGATGACCACTTTGCTGCGGGCGTGTTCTTTTTCCAGATAGCGGAATGCCTCGGGCGCCTCGCGCAGCGGGTAGGTTCGTTCAATGACCGGTCGGACCTGCCCGGTTTCGATCCATTCCTTTAATTGCGTCAAGTCGTTGCCATCTGGCACAGTCAGGTACATGCTCCCCAATTGGCGCAGGAACGGTGAGAGCAAAAACGCCTTGAACACGTAGCCCATGCCGCCGTGACCGCTGTTGGGAACGAGCCGCCCCTCTGGGGTGAGGACGCGCATCATATCTGAAAACGAATGGCTGGCGACATTGTCCAGGATCAGGTCGTAGCGACGGCCGTTTTGTGTGAAGTCCTTCTGGGTGTAATCCACAACGTCGTCCGCGCCGAGGGAGCGCACCATGTCCACATTCCGCGTGCTGCATACGCCAGTCACTTCGGCGCCGAGCGCTTTAGCGATTTGCACGGCAAACGTGCCCACCCCGCCTGAAGCCCCGTTGATCAACACCTTCTGCCCCGGCTGCAACTGGCCGACATCGCGCAAGCCTTTCAGGGCGGTAATCGCACCGGTTGGAATGGCAGCGGCTTGCTCGAAGGCGAGGTTGACAGGCTTGAGCGCCAGTTTATCTTCCGCCACGCTCGCATATTCGGCCAGCGCGCCATTGCAAGAGGCATACACCGCGTCGCCGGGGCGGAACTGCGTTACGCTGGACCCAACCGCCTCAACTACCCCAGCCATATCCATGCCCAGCACATGGTTTTTGGGTTTGGGAAACCCGGTTGTCAAACGGACCAGCCACGGGCTGCCGCGCATGGTGAACACATCCCCGGCATTAATGGAAGCAGCTTTGACGCGAACCAATACCTGGTTATCTTTCATCGCCGGCTGGGCAACCTCAGCCAGTTTGAGAACATCGGGTGAACCGTAGTCGTTTTGAACAATCGCTTTCATGCGTTTTCTCCTATTCGTATTCGTTTTATCAGGCTTCGACAGTGCGCCATTTCCAGGCAATCCAAATGATGAGCAGCAGGCAGAGGGTCTCGACCGTGGCGATGAAAATGTAGTGGGGATATGACGCTGCGCCGCCCCAGATATAGGCAATGGTGACGAGGCTCACAACGATATTGGCCCAGCGATTGATTCCGTACTTCAACACGCGGGATAGGATGATCATGGCAATGCCGAGTTGCCCCATGATCGCGCCGATCAACATCAATTGGGGAATGGATGCGCCAGTGCTGACTGAGGTTCTCGCCACTTCTTCTGCCACGCCGGGGATGTTCAGTGAAAGGATGTCCGCTTTCAACATGTTGATCATGACAACGACCCACAGGGTCGAGAGCAGAACTTTTGTGTCGATCTTTTTAGTAAGATTTACGCTTGTATTCATTTTTCTCCCTTGAAAATGGGAGCGCGGACGTCCCGTCCGCCCTGGCAGGCGAGACGCCTGCGCTCCCACGGTTTTCATTCGTGGTGGTGGGTGCAGCCCACGCATGATGTCTCCATTTTTTGAATGTTAGTGATGCGTTTCAGTGAATTTGACTTGAATAACCGAGACCAGGGGCATTCCCAGATCACGCACTTTTTTTAGCAAACCATGCAAAGCCGCCTGATCAACCACTGGACCGGTTAGAATCGTGTCGCCATTCTCTTCCAGCGTGATGGTCAGACCGTCGAACCAGTCCATCCATTGCGGCAGCAGGTGGCCTTCGACCCGGATTTGGTAGCCAGTGGGGTGTGTTTCCGTTGGTTTCATGAACGCAAATATACCGGCAAGGTGGTATTGTCCGGTAGCAACTTAAGTATTGTTTTGGAGTATTGTTTGGGGAATTACAGCAGACCCAACTCGCGGGCGCGAGCAGCGGCCTCGGTGCGGTTCTGTACCTGGAATTTGTCAAAAATCCGCAGGTTGTGTCCCTTGACCGTGCTGAGCGCCAGGTATAACCGCTGGCTGATTTCGGTATTGGAAAGTCCCTGGGCGACGAGGCGCAGGATTTCGAGTTCGCGGGGGGTCAGGGCATCAGGCAGCAGAGATGGGGGAGTAGTGGTTTGGGAATCCGCCGGCGAGCCAAACGCTGCCAGGAGTTTGTCGGCGTAGGCGAGCAGCGGATGGGGCTGTCTGTCAATCGTCAAGCGAAAATCCGAAATCAGCAATCGCATGGCTTCGCCTTCGTCCACAAACGTTCGCCGATAACCTTCTGGTTTCGCCAGGGTCAAGGCGCGTTCGAGCGCGGCGAGAGCCTGCAGGGCGTGACCCTGCGCCTGATGGGCCAGCGCCTCGGTAAGCAGGATTTCCAGCACGCTGCCCAGCCGCTTTTGCGCTTCCGCCAGGATTCGCAGGCGTTCCAGCAGGTCGTCCACCGCGGCAAAAGAACCTTCCGCCAGCCGCACCCGCGCCAGGGTGAGCAGGTCAAACTCTGCGAGGTAACTGACCTCGTCGGTGGTCGAATTTCCTCGCTCCTGTGCCCACTCCTGCGCTTTGTCCAGCCGCCCCTGTTTGAGATAGATTCGCGCTTTGAGAGCTTCGACCGGCCGGGTGATGGGAACCGGATTTTTGACGTAGTTCCGTTTGGCTTCGTCGAGTAGTTCGAGCGCTGCGCCCCATTCCCCGGCTGATTCTTTGAACCGGGCCTGGGCCAGTTTCCAGCGATGGAGCCAGTCCACCAGGGTGGTGTGCTTGCCGAGGTCGGCGGCGGTTTGCAAATGCACGGCCGTGGATTCGGAATCGCCCAACTCGTGATAAATCAGCGCCAGTCCCAGGTGATGATGAGCGGTAATCTGCTGCGCTTCCGCGCCATGTTCGGCGGCAAGTTGTAAAGCCTGCTGGTAGGCGCGAATGGCTTCGTGCAGACGTCCCAACGCAACCAGCAAGTCAGCTTCGGCAAAGGCGCTGGCAATCACAAAGACCGGGTTGCCCACTTTGTGCATATCCGCCATCCAGGCGCGGATGGCATAGAGGGAGGAATCCAAGTCGCCGCTTGCCCAGTGGGTGAATTCCAATGTGATCACGGCTTGGGCGCGGTGATAAATGTTGTCCTCGGGAATGAGTTGCAGCGCCCGTTCAGCGTATTTGACGGTATCGGTCAAATTTCCCTGTACCTGGGCGTTGTAAGCGCGGGTCAAGGCAATGTTCCCCGGCAGGCTGGCGAACCCGGACTGGTTGGGCGCTTCGGCCAGGGCGCGCTCGGCATTTTGCAGGTGAATTTCGCTCGTTTTGGGATCCCCGGCGTCTGAATACGCCCGGCCGGCCTGGAAGCACAACTCTGGCCTTGAGCGGACGACCACTTCGGGCAATTGGTTCACCCAGACGAGCCAGGCAGCAGATTGGAAAGACTCTTCCGCGCCCGGCCAGGCGACTTCGGCCAGGCGCGCTGCCCGCTCGAAATCTGCGGCGGACAAGGCGTGATGAAATGCTTCGAATAGGTCGCCGTTGGTTTCGTGCCACTGACTGGCGCGGCGGTGATACTCGGAGAGCGCCGGGGGAGCGCCGAGACGCTGGCGCAATAAATCGCCGAACAAGTGGTGATAGCGATACCAACGCCGTTCGTTATCCAAAGGGACAATGAACAGGTTCGCCCGTTCGAGATATTCCAGGGTCTCTTGCCCGGCTGCAGGAGAGTCGAGCAGAACAGCATCACAAAGGAGACCGCACATGCTGTCGAGGATGGAAGTGCGCAACAAAAAATTCTGAATACTTTCGGGCTGCTGCTGCAAAACTTCTTCGACCAGATAGTCGAGTACGAAGTGGTGGCTGCCAGTGAAAGATTTGATGAACCTGGCGGTATCTGAGCGCCCCTGCATGGAGAGGGCGGCTAATTGCAGGCCGGCGATCCAACCTTCGGTGCGGGTTTCCAGGGCGGCGATGTCTTCCGCGGAGAGGTTTAGGCCCATCATCTGGTTGAGAAATTCAGCGGCCTCGGCGGGGGTGAAACGCAAGTCGGCGGCGCGTAACTCAGTCAGTTGGCCGCGGGCGCGCAGCCGGGACAGGGGCAGAGGTGGGTCTTCGCGGGTGGCGATGACCAGGTGCATCTGCGGCGGTTGGTGTTCAATGAGAAAGGTCAGGGCATGGTCAACCATTCTGGAGTCAATGACGTGGTAGTCATCAAGGATGAGGATGAAATTGTCCGAGATGGCGGTAATTTCATTGAGCAAGGCTATCAGAATCGTTTCGGTTGGCGGTGGTTGTGGCGATTGGAGTGCCGCCAACACGCTGGCGCCAATCTTTGGCGCAATTGTCTGTAATGCCGCAACGAGGTAGGCCAGAAAGCGTGTGGGATCGCTGTCGGCTGCATCAAATGACAGCCAGGCGACTGGCCTCCCACAACGGGCAAGCCATTCGCCGACCAGGGTGGTCTTGCCAAAACCGGCGGAGGCAGAGATGAGCGTCAGTTTGCCACCTATCGCCAAACCCGCGTTCAGCCGATTGCTCAGGCGCGGGCGCGGGACAACACCGGGCCGGGGTGGGGGGATATACAGTTTGGTGGCTAAAATCGGAGTGGACATAGGTTACTTAAGCAGCACATTCCCAAAAATTAAAGGGCGGCCAAACCAGACGAAGTAAAGCTCCACGCGGCGCGGAGGTTGCGGAGTTGTCGCATAATCCTGAGCTGAACGAAGCCGCACTCGGCCGGAACCTTTCTATTTGGAATTGAAGTCCGGGGACACCCGATAACGGCTACCTTTCACCCCCATGACAAAGGTCATTGTAGCAGGTCGAACTAGAAAAGAGCAAAAATCACCGCCAAAACGGCATTCCCCCCACCACCCCCCCCAAAAAAACCGCCTCAAACCCCCGGTGGTGATCTTTCGTACAACACCCAAAAGGTAGCCTATCGGCCACTGTCAGCCCGGCCATCGCCTCCTAAAATCGCCGGGTATAAAGATGATTGGACTGACGGTATTCAGACACCCGGCCACATCAAACAGGTCATATTAGGGGCGTTAGATTCTGTTAGTTGGAGGTAAAAAACTGGCCTGCTTTCGGGACATGCCGAAAGTATACCTGGCTGTGTTGCAAGCGTCAGATTCGGGGGCGTCAGGAGACAAAACCGTGGTGGGTTGGCTGGTAATGCGGGAACACTTGGTCCACGGCCGTATTGCCCAACCGTATCTGTATGACCTCCGCCAACACATCCCGATAATCTGTCGTTACCATCAGGTCGCCCGGCCCGAACAACGAACCCCCTTCCAGGCCTGGCCAGTCACCCAATACCTGCCCGCCGGCCACATGCCCACCCAGCAGCATCATCATCCCCCCGTGTCCATGGTCGGTGCCCAGGCTGGCATTTTCAAATACCCTTCGCCCGAATTCCGACATCACCACCACGCTGATGTGCCCCATGTAATCCAGCAAATCGGCGTGAAAAGCGGCTAATCCCTGCCCCAGATCGGCCAGCAAACCGGCCATCAGCCCGTTGCTGCCGCCCTGCCCAAAATGCGTATCCCAACCGCCCAGGTCCACGGCAGCCACCTCTAGCCCCGCGTCTGCCTTAATCAGCATGGCAATCTGACGCAGGCTGTAGCCAAAATCGCTTTCCGGGTAGAGTCCACCACCTTGAGGCAGATACCTGGCCGGGTCTAGTTTTTCCAGCGTGTTGATAGCCGCCAGCGTCTCGCGCCCCATCACGCCCAGTTCGTCTTTTTGCCAGTACAGGTCGCGCAGCACGGCCGTCATCTGCCGCGCCCGCTGTGCATCCCCGCTCAGGTGAAACGCAACAATTGAATGCATGGCTGTCGCCGGAACAGCGCCGTAGAGGCTGCGCGGCAGCGTTTCTCCCAGGCCGATAGCGCGTATGGGGCTGTTGTTGCCGGTGTTGTGGCTGGCCAAATGGCGGTTGATCCACCCAGAGGCGGGACCACGTTCATCGGCCACGCCCCGTTCCATCAGCGCCATAGCTTTGAAATGGCTGCGCGACTCGTCCGGCGCGCCGCAGGCGTGGACGATGGCCAAATGGCCCGTTTGCCAGGCGTTCAGCAACGGCCGTAACGCCGGATGCAGGCCAAAAAAGCCATCCAGGTCAATGACCCGTTCGCGGCTGTTCACACTGCTGTGGTCGGGGCGGGCAATCGCCAGTGTGGGGCGGGCACGGTAGTAGGCCTCCTCACCGTGTGGCGCCACCATATTGAGCGCGTCGGCCGCGCCGCGCAAAAACAGCACCAACAGCACGTCGCCGCGGGCGTTGGTTTGGGGCGGCGCAAAGGCTAAACGGGGCATCCAGGCCGGCCACACGGCCGTTACCCCTGTCGCCATTCCTGCCAAAAAATCACGTCGTGTCAGGTGTGAAACAGTCATGAGTTGTCCTTTAGTTCCCTCTCATCGCCACTGAAAGGCGGGCGAAGCCAACAGCCCAGCCAGAAAAACAGGTGCGGCCTGAGCCAAATCTGCCGCTTGCGTCGGAGTCAGCGCCGCCAATAACGCTTGGCTGTCGGCCGGGGTCAATGCGCCGCCCAACAGCAGGCGGCTCAACTGCGCCAACAACGCCGCCGGCTGCTCCAATTCGGCCAGCAGCGACGGGGCAAACTGCCACCGGGTTCCGCGATAGCCGTTGTCAGCCAAACGGGTAGCAAAGCGCCAGCGCGGCAGCAGATTGCGCAGCCAGGCAGCGGCTATGTCGGGCGGGCCATCCGGGGTAGGCCACGCATAATCGGCCTGTCCCATGGCCGCCAGTTCTGTTTGCAGCGGTTCACCGCCATCCGTTTCCAGCGGCAGTTGGCGCAGGGCGCTGCTGACGAAATCTACCGGTCGCTTAAATTTGGGCGGCGGGGGACCGGGCCAAACGGCCAGGCCATCCAACAGCACTACCCGCAGCATGGCGCGAATATCGCCGCCGGTGCGGCTGAAGGCCACGGCCGTTTTCTCTACCAGTTCCGGCGCATCCCGCTCCGGCGCGTCACTGATAAAGCGGCGCACCAGCTTTGTGGCCAGGTAACGGCCGGTTTGGGGATGGGTCGCCAGGGTTTGCAGCGCTGCTGTGCCAGACGCCTGGCCGGGCGCGGCCACCGTCTGCCCCAACCACTGCCTGGCGGTCGGATCATGCTGAGTCTCGTCGAAGGTAAACTCGCCCCACCAGCCGTGCGTCTTCATTGACCAGCCGGTCAACATTCGCGCCAGTTCCAGCACATCTTGCTGGCTGTAGCCACCGTCCACCCCCAGGGTATGCAGTTCCATCACCTCGCGGGCGTAATTTTCATTGGGCCACGCTTTGACGTTGGCCTGGTTGTCCAGGTAGGTGAGCATGGCCGGGGAGGTGGCTGAAGCGTGCAGCAGGTCGGCGAAATTGCCCAGGGCATGGGGGCGGATAACCTGCCGGTCATCTACCGGCTTCAGCGCCCACACTTCCCCTTTGGTGATGGCGATGTTGAAGTGGTCGGTCCAGAAATGGACCATCATTTCGTGAAGCTGGCGATGGCTGTAGATACGACGTAGAAAGGTGGCCTGCTGAAACGGCCGCTGCACCTCTTCCGGGTCCCACAGCCGCAGGTAATCGGCGTCCTGGGCGATGAGGTCGTAGGGTCGCAGCCGTATTTCCACGGCGCGGTCATCTATTGCCTCGTAAGCCAACTGCTCTTCCAGCCAACCGGCAAACCCCATCTCGGCAACGGCCGTGCGTTCTGCCAGAGTAGGGCCAAAGGTCACACGCCGCAGTAGCGGATAGGCTGGTTCGTGGGTCCAATCGGGCCACTGCGCCAGCGTAATCGGCCCACCAGCCAACCGGGTGTAAATAGGCGCGCAGCCGCTGAGGGCCGCGCCACCTGCGGCCAGTCCAGCCATTTGCAGGAATTGGCGCCGGTTAAGCGGCATCGCCGGCCCCCGTTGGCTGCACGACGATACGCGCTTCAGCGGCCGGGCGCGATATGAGGGCGTGCACGGCCGCCCCCAGGCTGAGGACCAGACAAAGGGGGATGAACAGAAACCAGCCGATGATGGGAAAAGCGGCAGCCAATTCCAGGGCCACCACGGCGCGCAAGAAGCCGCCCGCCGCCGACAGCCCGGGGTTGGAACGCTGCCGCAGTTGTTGGGCCATCCAGTGCGTCAGCCCGGCTGCGCCCACGGCAGCAACAGCCAGGCTGAAAATGACAAGGGCGACGGCCGTAAAGTTGCCGCCCGGCAGCGGCAGGTTGACCAGCACCAAAACCGCAGCAGTCAGGAGGAACACCAACAGCAGCCCCCAAAAGAAGGTCCGGCCGGGGGTGTGGGTCAGCTGCGTTTCAGCGCGGCTGACAGGGCCGGGGAAGAGCAGCCACCAGGTGAAGATAAGGCCGGGGAAAGCAATCCCCAACGCAAGTAAGGTACCAAAAACGGCATAAACGTCAGACATGGTATGACCTCCGCAAAAAGATTGTCTGTTGGTTGGTTAGCCAACCACGGGATGAACTGCTTTTACAGAGGGATACCAGGGACGGGCAGGAAAAGTTGCAGCAGTTTCGCCGGGTCTATCAGGTGGGGCTGTTGGCCTCGTCTGCGGGCAGCATACGTCCTTGTTGTACCCGGCCGATGGCCACCATCACGCACGCGCCCAGAGCGGCGGTGAAAAACAGGGGTAGCAGCAGAAACCAACCCACAAAGGGGGCCAGCAGCGCCAACAGCAACAACAAGGCGGCGTAAGCGTGGCGGGTAACCGGCGGCTTGTCGGGCCAGAGACGCTGCCCCAGCAGCAGCGCCAGACCGGCCAGCCCCAACAGCCCGGCGGCTGCCAGCACCCCAAGAAATATAAGGGCAGGCAGGGCAAAAAATTGGGCTGCGTTTTCCGCCAGGGCCAACAGGGTCAGAGTGATGACGCTGAGAAAAAAAAGGTTGACCAGGCCAACGATGAATGAGCGACCGGGCGACTGTTCTAAGGCAACGTGTGTTTGTGCGGCGAAGCGGGGAAAGAGGCCAATGAGGGTGACGAGAACGGCCGTGCCCGTGACCAATACCAGGAGGGCTGCGAAAAATAGTCGAAATAGTTCCATAGCTTTTTAACCTTTTTTGTAACCGTTGACCGGCGCTGAATGCCAGATGGCGCGCACGCTGACAAACCAAAGAATGGCCGCCACCAGCGCCAGCGGCAGCAGCCAGGAAAGAGACAACCACGCCTGATCCAGCCCTTGCCAGGCGGTTGCCCAGCGCGCCGACCATAATTCAGGCGTCCAGGCGGTGGCAGCCCATGTCGGCCATCTCTGGCTGAACGCCATCCAGGTGGTGGATGGGGCGCTTAGCCAGCCGGGCAGGGCAGGGCGCAGGGCCGACCAGGTAGCCAATAGGGGCCAGGCCAACAGCATGACCAGCAGAGCGACGACCGCTTGCCCGGCCACCAGTGAACGCCAGGCGCGGGCCGGCAGAGAGACGGGGGCATCCAACCGGGCCAGCACTCCGGCGGTCAGGTCGTGGCTGAGTCGTGGTTCGGGCAAGGCGCTTAGTTCAGCGTCCAGGGTACGCCAGCGGAACAGAACAGCCGCCAACGCCGGTTCTTGCGTCAGCCGGGCCGTTAAGGCGGCGTGCTGGTCAGGAGGCAGATCGCCATCCAGGTAAGCGAGCAGCAGCAGTTCATCGGCGGGGGTCACTGTTTTTTCATCCATATCATCCATCTTCATCAGGCAGCCGTTCCAGCAGCAGCCTGCGGGCGCGCAGCAGGTGGCTTTTCACAGTGTTGATCGGCAGGTTAAGCTGGTCGGCAATTTCATTGTAGCTTAACTCCTGAAAGTGGCGCAGTTCTACGACAAGCCGGTAATGGGCTGGCAGGGCATGGATGGCCTGCCAAAGCTGCTGCTGCCGCTCCCGAATGATTTGTCGCTGTTCCGGTTCACGCCAGACGGTGTTGCCGACGCCCGGCCAATCTTGTTCCTCCCACAAGGGGGATGGGTCAGATGGTCGTTGCCTGAGCCAATCATAACAAACATGGGTGGCGATTTGCCGTACCCAGGGGCCAAACGGCCGTTGGGGGTCGTAATTTGCCAGAAACCGAAAGGCGCGTACAAAGGTTTCCTGGGCAGCATCTTCCGCGTCCTGCCGCTGACCTAGCAGCCGGTAACAGACAGCAAAGACAGATTGCTGATACCGGCCAATGAGTGCGCTATACGCTTGGTGGCTGCCGCCCAGGGCCTGGGCCAGCAGTTCGGGTTCGTC
Organism: Candidatus Leptovillus gracilis; assembly: GCA_016716065.1. Classification (NCBI taxonomy): domain Bacteria; kingdom Bacillati; phylum Chloroflexota; class Ardenticatenia; order Promineifilales (SeqCode); family Promineifilaceae (SeqCode); genus Candidatus Leptovillus; species Candidatus Leptovillus gracilis. The sequence continues at coordinate 150,676 of JADJXA010000027.1, forward strand.
GGGCAGATTCATACCTGGAAAGGATACCGGATTTAGCGGCAATTTGTTGCAGGATTTGGCGGGTTATCAGGTTTTTGCCAATGGGCCATAGGCATGGCCGGGCGGCATCAGCCGCGGAGCAGCCAGGAGCGCCGCCGCCGACAGCGCCAACAGCAGCAAAACGCCGCATACGGCCGTCTGCGCCCCGTTTTCTTCTGCCGGAGAGCACAGCCAGGCCCACCAGGGCAAAGGCAAAACCGACCAGGAACAGCAAGATAAACGGAGCCAAAACCAAGTGATACGCCTGGCGCTTGTCACGCGAGAAGTAAAACGACGCTCTATCTTCCAGCGACAGGCTGGTTATCTCCTTTTCCTGGCCGAATGGCTGGTGGCCTACGGTCACGTTAAAGATATATTCCAGCACAATGATCTCTTGCCACAAGACAATGGTCATCAAAGCAAAGCTGGTCAGCAGCCCCGGCAAAGCCGGACGCAAGAGGTAGCGCCGCTCAATTTGCCCGTTAGATAGCCCCTTCTCCCGGGTCATCTCCACGTAATCCTCACTAGAATAGACCAGAAAATAACCCCGCAGCCACCAGGCGTTCCTCTGGCGGCGTATCGCTCAGCCAGCCGCTGTCTGCCATGCCATCAACGTGTTTTCAATGCGCCCTTCGATGATTTCATCTACATACCCGCCCAAATTACCCACAATGATGATGATGTAGACGACAGCAGCCACAGTCAGCAATGACATGATGCCGCGACCAGCAATGTATTGCGCCAGGTTACGCCAGCCAGAACGCGCCGGTGCAGGATTGGAAGTGTCAAAGCTTGCGGATGGGGAACGGCCGTATTCAGACATGGCCTCAATTGTCCATGGGGAGCCACGAGAGAGCCACGAGAGAGTCACTCACCAGCCACCGAAGAGCCGCCAGCTGTTGGAAGTTTCTACTCGATCACTGAACAGCGGAACCAGCTTCGGGGAAGCTTCAAATAGCCGTCAGGTGGTGCGCGTTACCTTGTTCAGGCCACGCGGCGCTTCTGTGTTGTATCCCATGGCATCTGTCAGGTGGTAGCAAAACAACTGCGCCGCAATAATGCTGATCAGTGGCGAGAGCCATTCGGGTAAATCATCGGGCAGGGGGATGGGGGAGTGGGCCAGGGCCAACGCCGGGGGATCGTTGCTGATGACCAGCAGTTCGGCCTGCCGCTCCTGGGCCAGTTTTTGCAGCAGCGCCTGCATATCCGGCAGCACCGCGCCCGCGGGCGCAACGGCCATCACCGGAAAGCCCCGCTCCACAATAGCGATGGGGCCATGCTGAAAGTCGGCCGAAGAGTATGGCTCGGCGACGACGTAGGTTAGCTCTTTGAGCTTTAGCGACCACTCGAAAGCGGTGGCGTAGTTGTAACCCCGACCCAGCACCACGCAGTGCTGCATATAGCGATAGCGCTGGGCCATTTCACCGATGGCTTTGTCCTGCGACAATACGGCCGTTGCCCACTCTGGCAGCCGGGCGATGGCCTGCCACAGGGCCGGCTCTTCCGCCCAGGCAGCCGAAAGCATGGCAATCGCCAGCAGTTGGCTGGTGTAGGTTTTGGTGGCGGCGACGGCCGTTTCCCGCCCGGCGTGAATGTTGATGACAAAATCGGCCGTTTGCGCCAGCGGCGAATCCGGCTCGTTGGTAATGGCTAACGTGGGCTGCCCTTGCCGTTTGCCTTCGGTCAGCACGTTCACGATGTCCGGCGACTGCCCCGACTGCGAAATGCCGATGACCAACGCACCGCGCAGACGGGGCGGCTGGTGGTACAGGCCAAACAGCGATGGCGCGGCCAGTGTGACCGGCAGGCCGTTGACCGCGCCCCAAAGATAATTCGCGTAGCGAGCAGCATTGTCGGAGGTTCCACGAGCCGCAATAAAGGCATGGTAAAACGAATCCGACGGCACAGCGCGGGCGATGGCCCGCACCGTCTCCAGGTTCTGATTGAAACTGCGGGTTAAGACGGCCGTTTGTTCATGAATTTCTTTGTGTAGAGACATAGGTGTACAATCATCAAAACGATACAGCGTTTGCCAGCTTCATCCTGGGCATACGTCGTTGTCTGGTAGATAGGCGTCAGAACGGCCCTGGGTGGGGGAATTGAACGACGCGATGAGCCATTTGCCTGTTTAGATAGAGAAATCATCCCAATGCCAGAAGCCATGATCGGGGGCGTGTATCTCTGGGCTGTAGACAGCGTCGCCATTTAGCCGTTTTTCGAGCGCTTCGACGTGGGCGATCAAGGTGGTTAATGTTTCGCCTATAGTGTCGGGCAAACGGCCGTGTTCCAGGTCTGCCTTCTCATCTTTTGCATGGGCAACATGTTCCCGCACCACAATCTGACCAGGGACGCCCACCACAACTGAATCGGATGGCGTAGACTTTACCACCACCGCGTTGGCCCCAATGCGGCTGTTTGCGCCGATGGTGATCGCCCCCAGTACTTTAGCCCCGGCGCCAATCACCACATGATCTTCAATGGTCGGGTGGCGTTTGGTTTTTTGCAGGCTGGTGCCGCCCAGCGTCACCCCATGATACAGCGTCACCTGATCGCCAATCTCCGCCGTCTCGCCAATCACCACACCCATGCCATGGTCAATAAAAAAATTACGTCCAATGGTGGCGCCCGGATGGATTTCAATACCTGTGGCAAAGCGTGTGAATTGTGATATCCAACGCGCCAACAGCTTAAATTTGCCCAACCAAAGCCAATGGGATAAACGATGCGACCAGATGGCATATAGGCCAGGGTAACAAAACAGAACTTCCACAGCGTTTCGGGCCGCAGGGTCCCGATCTAGGACCGATTGAATATCTTCACGCAAGGTTTTTAACATCGTACTTTCATGGTTAGACCTGACAGGTTTCCGCAAACCTGTCAGGTCTTGCTAAAGCCTTAGTCTGCCAGGCCGCTGAACAGGGCGGTGGATAGATAGCGTTCGCCAAACGAGGGAATGATCACCACGATGAGTTTACCCGCGTTTTCTGGGCGATGGGCTACCTGAATGGCCGCCCAGGTGGCCGCGCCGGAAGAGATGCCTGCTAAGAGACCTTCTTCACGGGCCAGGCGACGCGCAGTCTCGAAGGCGTCGTCATTCTTGACGCGAATCACCTCATCGTAAACTGCCGTGTTGAGGATGTCGGGGATAAAGCCCGCGCCAATGCCCTGAATGGGATGCGGTCCTTTAACGCCCCCGGAAAGCACCGGCGAAGCGTCTGGCTCGACGGCGATGGCCTGAAACGATGGTTTGCGCGCTTTAATCACTTCGCCAATCCCGGTAATGGTTCCGCCTGTGCCTATGCCTGAGACGAGAAAGTCAACCTGCCCGTCTGTGTCGCGCCAGATTTCCTCGGCGGTTGTCTGGCGATGGATTTCGGGATTGGCCGGGTTCTTGAACTGCTGCGGCAGGAAATATTTCCCAGGATCCGACGCGGCAATCTCTTCAGCTTTGCGGATAGCGCCACCCATGCCGTCTGGTCCGGGCGTGAGGATCAGTTCTGCCCCATAAGCGCGTAACAAAATGCGGCGCTCTTTGCTCATTGTTTCGGGCATGGTCAGGATGAGTTTGTACCCCCGCGCGGCGGCGACAAAAGCCAGGGCGATGCCTGTATTGCCACTGGTTGGCTCAATGATAACGGTGTCCTTGTTAATCAGACCGGCCTTTTCGGCGGCGTCTATCATGGCCAGGCCAATTCGATCTTTGACTGAATGAGCCGGGTTGTAGAACTCTAATTTGGCAACCACTTCGGCGACGGCGCCGTCGGTGACGCGATTCAGGCGAACCAATGGCGTATTGCCAACCAATTCGGTGACGTTGTTTGCAATTTTCACGAGACTTCTCCTTATATATACGGGTGTTTTCCCCGATGGAAATGAATTAGGAAACGGCCGTTTCCCGGCCTTCAACTGCTGTCAGCAATGCCAACGACAGACCAAATCTGTCTACCTACAAGACTCGTGATTCGGCGGGTTAAACCCGCCCGGTACAGATGCAATTCTGCATGATTCCATGACCTTCCTAATCATCAATCTGTGTTTGATCCTCTGCCGCGACGACCTGGCACCCTATCAAGTATATTACCCGATCCACAGCTCTTCAACACGCACTTAATATCCGGTCGGCGTGCGGTTCAAAACCAGTGAGCGCATCTTCTGCTGCCTGTTTTGCCCTGGCAGCCAAACCTCTCTACAATAGCCGCATGACTGACTCGCCGTCCCACTATCAGACCCTCGACAACAGCGCCCTATACGCCGCTTGCGGCAGCAATAATCCAGATGAACAGACTGCCGCTTACCGCGAGCTGTGGCGTTACCTTTACCAGGTGGCCGCCTACATGACCCGCAGCCAGCCTGATGGCGACGCCCTGGCCCAAGATTGCGCGCAGCGGGCGCTGCTCCGGGTTCATGAACAGTATATCAGCTGCCAAGAGCCGCTGGCGTTTCGCGCCTGGGCGCGCCGCATTGTTAGCAATCTGGTGATTGACGAGCTGCGACGGCAAAAACGCTGGCAGCTATTGCCTGAACCCGAGCAGGCCGCAGAGCTGACAGAAACGCGGCAGCCTGGCCCGGAAACGGCCGTCCTCCTCTCGTTAACGGCCGTTTCCCTACGCCACCTCCTTCAACAAGCCCCCATCAGCGACCGCTCCCGCCGGCTGGTCGTCGGCCGTTATCTGGACGATTTGCCAGACGAAATACTGGCCGACACAGAAAGCGAGTTAAGCAGCAGCCCGGTGCTGCCCAGCCATGTCCAGGTGACACGCGCCAAAAACATTGCCAAACTGCGCCAATGGCCGCTGCTGATGTCCTTTTTGCAAGAAACCGCCTGACGTTTTGCAGGGAAAGGTTGCCCGGCCATTAACCGTCTTTATTAATAAGAAGAAGTGTGGAGGTAGGAAGTTGTGATCACGAATACCCCTGACGAAGCCACCGCCCGCGTGATGGCTTTCATCTCTGTTATCAGGCACGCGCCCGACGATGCCGATTGCGCCCTGTGCCTGGATCAGCTTGATGGCTACGTACAGGCCCAGTTAGCCGCTGCCGATTATCGGGCGCAGTTTGCCTGGACGGCGCAGCACCTGGATGGCTGTGTGTCTTGCGCTGAAGCCTATGCGCTGCACTATGAGGCAGCTCTGGCGGAGGCGCACGGCCGTTTGCCCCAACCCGACCATCTACCCCAACCTGACCTGGCCTTTTTGCACGCGGCGGTGGATTGGTTGGCCGTCTTGCAGGCGGCGCTGCGCATAACCCCAGCCCGCTTCACCTTGCAGCTCAACGAAACGCTCAATCGCCTGCTGCCCCCAACACCAACGCCAGCCCTCACGCGGTCAGCCGCCGACGGCCGTTACCAGCCCAAACTCCTGGAACTAAACCAGGACCAGGCGCATGTCGCCGGTTTGCCGTTCACGCTGGCCGTTTACGCCGACCGGCAGCAGCCCGACCGCTGCCTGGTAGAAATAACCGTGCAGCCGCCCGGCCAAAGCTGGCCCGACCTGGGCGGCTATCTTGTCACGCTCACGGCCGCCGAGCAATCAGTTACCACTAAGACCGACGACTGGGGAACGGCCGTTTTCCCTGACGTGCCCCTGGCTCAACTGGAACAGGTACGGCTGGACGTAGCCATCGGCCGGTAACCCACCTGGTTTGCCTTGACGAGACAGTGTTCAGCATTCAGTGTTCAGTATGAAGTTTTGAATCCGCGTTTTCTTAGAGGTAACGACGATTGAACACTGGTCACTGAATACTGATTACGGGTACTCCGTCAGACCGCAGAACTGCCCACCAGGAGGAAACCCGCCCAATATTCCGGCGCGGCGTAAGGCGTGGCCCCGCCGGGCAGCCGCGCCCAATCCGGCGGCGCTTCGATGGCTGATTGGGCGAGAACGGCCGCGGCTTCGCTGGCGGTCAGCTGCTGCAGCCAGCTTTGCGCCTGGTGCAAAATCGCTCCCAAATCGGCCGCCGACTGTACCCAGTGGTAGAAACGACCCATCAACAAAAAGGTAGCCAGATCATCCACCGGCCACTGCGTTACCAGCACAGCCCGCGCCCCGGCCGACAGAAAAGCGCGCACCAACCCCATCGGCTCGTCGCCGCGCAAAATATGGCTGACCCCCGTCTCACAAGCAGACAGCGTGACCAGCTCCGCTTGCAGCGCCCAATCTGCCAGCACATCCCGCGCCGTCAACCGTTCGCCATCGCCTGTCTCCAGATAGCTCGCCAGAGGATCGGCGTCGTCAAACCAGCCGTGGCAGGCGATATGCAGCCAGCGACAGTGGGCCGCCGCCTGGCGCAGCCGCCCTTTTTTGGCTTCGGACCCAGTCCATGCCTGCCCACCCAGCAGCCGGGCTACCTGCTGCACTTCCGCCTCGGTGTAACGCAGCGAACGGCCGTCGCCCACTTCACTGTTATACCCAACTGCCAGGCAGCCAACGCCCGCCATCAGGCGCCGCTGCTGCGCGGCAAAAATGGTCCCGCTGGGGGCGTAGCTGATGGTCGGCCCGCCCGGTTCGTGCAGCAGCGCCGTGAAGGGTACGCGGTGTAATGGCCCATGTGGGATAACAACCAACCGCGCCGCGCCAGCCGCAAGCAGCGGCCGGCTGGTCGGCAAAAGGGTCTGGCGCAGGCGCTGGATAACGGCCGTTTGCCAGAATCGCTGCGCCGTCTGCCCACGCGGCGACTGTGTCGCAAACAGGTTAGGGTCCAAGGGGCACTCGTGGGCAGTCAGGCGCTCATTGGTCAACACAAAGAGCAGCGTACACGCTGGCAGCAGCAGGTGTTCGCGCAAGGGATTGTCGGGCGGGATGGCCCGCAGCAGGGGTACGTCTTGTTCTAACACGCCGGTGGTGAAGTAACACAGCAGCATCGTGCCCGGCGCCAGCGCCGCCTGAATTTCGGCGGCGCTGGCTGCACCACCTTCTGGTGGGCCACCATCAGGCGGTGCCGCCAGCCCCTCGGCAAAAGCCCGTGCCCGCACCCGTTCCGCCCAGGCAAAGGCGTCTTCCACCCGCCCCAGCGTCAGATTGTGCAGCACCAGCATCTCATAAACCTGCTGCCAGCGACCGAGCAAGCTGATCTTCAAGCTCTCATCACGCAAAGGGGCGCGAGCTGCCTGAATGGCCGCCGCCGCTTGCTCGAAGTAATGCAGCGCCGTTTCATCTTCGCCACGCTGACGCAAAACGCAGCCCAGGTGGTAGGCCGCGTGGGGCACAATTTCGCGCCGCTCAATTTCCTGGGCCAGAGCCAACGCCTGCCGAAAATGCGCTTCGGCTGCTGCCAGGTCGTCTTCAGACTGGTAAGCCAGCCCCAGGCTGAGCAGGTGGTCCACGTGATACGTGCGACTGACCAGCAGACGGAGCGCTGTTTGCAGCGCCACTTTTGCCGCCGCCAGATCACCTTTGAAGAGCAGCACTTCGCCCCGGTTGGCCTGGCCCACGCCCACGTCCTCCGCGGCGCCGACGGCCTGGCTTTGGGCCACGTAAGCGTCGAAGCAGGCCAGAGCCGCATCCCAATGGCCCAGGTCGCGCTGCACCAGACCCAACTCGCTTTGCACTTTGCGCAGCCAGACGGCCGAACCGGCGCTGCGAAAGAACTGTTCAGCCTGGCGCAGGTGGGCATCGGCATCGTGGTAACGACGCAGGCCGTAGCTGATAATACCCAGGTTCAGGTGGACGATGCCCTGATAATGGGGGTCGCCCAACTGCTGCCAGAGGGTCAGACTGGCGCGGTAGCCGCTCATCGCTTCTTCCAGGCGGCCAGTGAGGCGGCTGATGACGGCACGGCCGTTCAACGCACGCGCGCGCAGAGCGATGGGCAGGTCGGGGGCGGCCAGTAAGTCGTCGAAGGCGTCTCGCGCCGCTTCATAGAAGTCCTGGCGAAAGGCGGCGACTGCCTGAAAATAACGGCGGGTGTGGCGGGCTGCGGCCGTTGTCAGCGGCAGGTCGGCCATTTGCGTCGCCAGCCGCAGCAGGGCCGGTGTGTCGCTGGCGTAGTAGAGATTGCCCAATCGCTCGAACACGGCCGTCCACGCTGCTTCCGCGGCCGGATTGCCGGCGGCGATTTGCCCGGTCAGGTAGGCGATGGCCTCCTCGTGGCTGCGGCGATACTGCGCCGGGTCGCTGTCGTCGAGTGAAGGCAAAAGCTGGTCAGGTGACAGGGGGAAGCGGCTGTTTTGCGCCATGCCGCCAGATTATAACACACGAACGCGCCCCACCCACGCCGCTGCGCCGCGCTGAAACAGATGATGGGAACGGCCGTTTTGCGCATTCCGCCTGCCTCGTGTTATCCTGTTACTATGAAAATTTTGTACATGACGAGCAACTACTACAGCTTGCGGCAGATTGCACATATCTTCTGACAGTCTGAGGAACTCCCAGCCATGAAAACTCATTCCATCTTTCTGACCATCAGCTTTGCCTGCTTCATCTTTCTGTTCAGCGCGGCGCTCTTTGCCGCCGCGCCGGGCAGCCAGGCACGGCCGTATGCCGTGCAATTCAAAGACCAGGATGGCGGCCTGATCACCGACCAGGTGCGGGTATTGTGTTTTAGCGGGGCAGCGGCCGTCTCGCCCTTCGCCGATCTGGTCATCGCCGTGACTGCTGGCCTGCCAGATGACCCCCTGCCGGCCGCTTGCAGCCACCTGGCCGCCCTGCGCCTGCGCCACAGCCAGCCCGCCGGAAAACGCGCCGGTTTTGCCTACCAGGTTTACGCCACAAGCTGGCAGCCCGGCGAAACACAGCCGGCGCCGGCCACAGGCGACGTGGTGTTGAGCGATTTACGGCCGTTAACCCTTTTCCACCTCGTCGCCAGCCTGGGCTGGACACCCGCGCCCAATTCGGTCGTGACCAGCGCCGCCGATATATCTGCCGCCGCGCGGGAATTGTCGGCGGTGTTGTATGATTGGACCGAAGGGCAAATGGCGATTGGCCCGGTCAGCGTTTATACCGGTGGCGACCATTGGGCGGAAGCGGATTTGCGCTTCACGCCGGCCAACGACCAACGGCCGTCCGCCTTCGTTGGTGGTATTGTGTCCGATACCCTGGTTTACAGCGGCCACCTGACCAATACCACTTACACCCCGGCGGCCACTTATTACGGCCGTTTATGGGATGGCCGCGATGCGTTTGTCGAGGGCAGCGGTCGTTGGACCGAACCCGCCGCCTATCGCACCATCGCCCACGAATGGGCGCACTATGCCCTCTTCCTCTACGACGAATACCAAAACAGCGCCGGTCTCTCCGGTTACTGCATCTGCAATGACCTGGCGGCCAGCGGCTGCCGCACCACCGTGCCCGACGCTTCGGCCATGGCTTACCATTATCAGACGGCCGAATTCTGGCACAAAGACACCCACCTCACCGTCGCCAGCTTTTGTTACGATACCTGGCAGTTTCACGTTCACGGCCAGCCCGATTGGGACACGCTTGGCCGCTGGCACATCATTCAAGGGCTGCCGCTCTCCTTTGCCCCGCTGAACCTGCCGGTTCCGCAGCTCACTGCCGGGCCAGAGTTGGGGCTGGCGGCCCATTTATTTGGTCGTGAAGCAGGCTATCGGCATTTTTTGCCGCTGGTGGCGGGTGGGGTAACGGCCGTTGCCCCACCCGCCGAACCGCTCGTCAACCTGCTGCTGGACAGCCCGGCCACGTCATCCATCAGCCTGCCTTCGCAGGTTTACCTGCTCAAAGGCAATCCGGCCCAGCCGCAGCGTATTTTGCCCCAGGGGCGGGCCACCGGCAGCCCTTCCGGCAGCGCCATCGGCCAGATTCGTCTGCTGGACGTGGCGCCTGGCGACGCAGTACGCGCTTATGTGGATTGGCCGGACGCCGGGCAGCGCTATACGGTCTATGCCAACGAGAATCCAGGCAGCGACATCGTCGTCCAGGCCAACGCCTGGGCCTACACGCTGGAACACCGCTTCACGCTGGCAGATAATCGTGTTACCGGCCTGACCCTGTGGTTGCAAGATGATGACAGCCGGCTGGCTGCGCCGGTGGCCCAGATTTGCAGTCTGGATACGGCCGTTGGCTGCCATCCCGGCTGGCAAACAACGATGGCGCGGCATGGCGGCTGGTGGCAGGCGCAGTTCGCGCCTTTGCCCGGCCAGCGCGAGCTGCCTCGTTACCTGGTGGCGCGCATTGTGGATGGCGAGGATACGGCCGTAGACAAAGAAATTGTGCAATGGCTGCAAGTGGCTGGTGGTGTTGGCCCCACCCACAACGACGGCATGGCCCCGCTGCTGGATGCCCAGGTGATGGTCAACACCGCCACCCCGCTGGCAAACAGCGGTGACTGCAATGTCGTCAGCTACATGCCGGCGGCTAACCGGGCGGCGTTGGTCGCGCCCCTGCCCACTGGCATTGGCGGCCTGATCGGCATTCCTCTGGACATCAGTATCACGCTTTTTGCCAATCAGTGCCCGCTGTTTGTGCCCGGTCAGCGCATCTCGCTGCCTGTCCCGGTGCTGCTAAACATGGGTTACAGCCAGGACGAAGTGGACCGTCTGGGTCTAAATGAACCGATGCAGCTAGAGATTCTACGCTACGTCCCGCAGTCTGGCTGGGTGATCTGGCAGAAAGTCAGCCTGAACAGCGACCTGAACTGGCTCACAACCACCACATTTAACGATGGCATTTACGCCATTGGCTGGCGGTCTTAGGGTTCGTTTGCAATTAACTTTGGAGTTTCCAGATTGGACCAATCTCCAAGATTGGTCCAATCTCACCAGGTTAAAAACATATGAACCCTTAGCAGTCTGTCGGAGAAAGAAAAATAGGACACAGATGAACACAGATGGACACAGATTTTGACCTAAAATTGAGTAAAATCTGTGTCCCATTTGCAATCCAGCCGTAGGGGCGGGACAGGCGGCGCAACGTCTTTGCCAATCACCAACGCCTCGCCTCCCGCCTGTCTCGCCCTCTTTGGGTCCTATTGGGCGAGACGGCGCGAAAAAAGTCGTCCGCTGCGGCTGTTCCCCGTCCGCGCCACACCATGACCAATTGAGAACTGCTGCATCTAAAACACGCCCTTTGACAAAAAACGGTGGGTGCGTTAGTATGCCTGAAAGGTAATTTCATTACCCTATTGACAGGAGATAAACGGTTGGCTGTTTGTGATTGAGGGCGGCAGCTTTTGTCTCCGGGGCAAGGTAGCGCATGGGCCAGGTTATTGCTAAATCTGGTTGACGAGGTGAAGGTTCCCGGCCGCGAGGTTGGGTTAACCGGTGGAATGTCGTAAACCGTTATCTGTTACCCGTAAACCGTTATCCGTTGACGGAATACGGAACACGGGCATGGTTCATTCCAGGCGATATGTGCTTTACAAATTTGGCAAGAAAGCGCGTCATGCTGAGAGCCTGTGCTGAGGGAAGCCGAAGCATCCCCGAAGCATCCTCCTCTTAGCGGGGCGGGATGCTTCGCTCCGAAGACTTCGCTCCAGCAGGACAATGCCGCGTAAATTTGTAAAGATGATATTTTGCTCAATGAACCATGCCGGAACACGGAATGCGGAACACAGGACACCGGGAAAATCGAAAGATCAGCGGATGCCTTCCAGGGTGGGCCACATCCTGACTTTTTGCCCCTTCAAAGTATGGTGATGCGTGAAAACGGCCGTGGCAACCGGCCGAACAAAACGTATGACCAGTGGCCTGAGCGGCGGCTTTACGGCCGTTAGCTCATTATTTATCGAAGGGGCGTCCCCCAAGCAAAATACAATTGAGGGCCGCCCGTACTGGTATTCAGTATTCAGTATCCGGTATTCGGTGTTCAGTTACAGAACACTGATTACTGATTCCTGAACACTGATTCCTGAACCTGGAGGTTCATCATGTGCGGTATTGTTGGCTATATTGGTTCGCGGGAAGCTTCGGCCGTGGTTGTTGGCGGCTTGAAGCGGTTGGAGTATCGGGGATACGATTCGGCCGGGGTGGCGGTGTTGGCGCAAAACGGCCAGATCGAGCTGCGGCGTGATGTGGGCAAACTGGCGAATTTGCAGGCGACGCTGCAAACGTCGCCGTTGATGGGGCAGATTGGCATTGGGCATACACGCTGGGCAACACACGGCGCGCCCAGCCAGCGCAACGCCCACCCCCATGTCAGCATGAACGGCCGTGTCGTACTGGTCCACAACGGCATCGTCGAAACTTCTTGCTTCTGCGCCAGGAATTGGAGGCTGAAGGCGTCACCTTCCGGTCGGAAACCGACACAGAAGTGATTGTGCAGATGATTGAGCGGTATGTGGCGGCAGGCGAAGAATTAGAAACGGCCGTGCGCCACACCCTCAACCAGCTCAAAGGGGCCAACGCCGTCGTTGTCATGAGCGTGGACCGGCCAGACACGTTGTTGTGCGCCCGATTAGGCAACGCTGGCGGCATCACTCTGGGCATCGGCCAGGATGAAATGTTCATCGCCTCAGACATCCCGGCGATTTTGGAATACACCCGCCAGGTGGTCTTCCTGGAGAGCCGCCAGATGGCCCGGATCAGCCGGAATTCGTACCAGGTGATGGATTTGAATGGACGGCCGTTCACGCCGCAAATCCACCAGATCGCCTGGGACCCGGTCAGCGCGGCCAAAGGGGAGTTCAAGCACTTCATGCAGAAAGAAATCTACGAGCAGCCCCAGGCGCTGATTGATACGGTGCGTGGGCGGGTAGATTTTGAAAACGGCCGTGTCCATCTGCCGGAAATGAACCTGACGCCAGAACTGGCCCAGCGCATTCAAAAGCTGGTCATCATTGCCTGCGGCACAAGTTACTATTCCGGGCTGGCGGGCAAATTCATGTTCGAGTCTATCGCCCGGCTGCCCACCGAAGTGGCCTATGCCTCGGAGTTTCGTTATTACGACCCGCTGGTGGATGAAAATACGC
>JADJXA010000028.1 GCA_016716065.1 Candidatus Leptovillus gracilis
GCCGTGTTCCTCTACCGACATCATCGCTAACTTAGCCAGGCCGCCCTTTATCTGGAACGAAATCCCCATCCTGGTGACCTCATGAATGCGATTGGGAAAGGCCAGCTATCCTCACTGGAAGTCATCAACACCTATGCCCCGGGCAAGTAGACCGCAACTAACCCAAACAGCGCCAGGTAAATTGGGATGCGATTGTCATCTCCCTACAGCAACATCGCCCCTGTTGTGTACACTAAAATCACAGCGCAGCAGCGTGCTGATTACCCTCTGGCATCTTGTGCAGCCGCGCCAGAAACGCGACAACGAGCAGACCATTCACGAAGCGATTTTGCGCCTTCCAACTCCACGACGATATAGACTCCTCGCCTACGAGACCCAACGCGAATACATTCACCATCAGGAAGCGACGCCGGTCTTGACGACCCACCCTCCGGCCTCCTCCTTCAGCCGCTCCCGATACCAAACCAACCAACCAACCAACCAAACAAACCCAAAGGACCTTATGTCAATCATTCACTCAACCCCTGCCAACAAGCTACGCTGGATTGGCGAACAAGGTCTGGCCTGGCAAATGGCGATGCGCTTTGGTTGCCAGACATGGACGCTGCCGCTGGCGCTGCCGAACTCATCCCCATTCACAGCGCCCACTTTCCGGCGTTTCGCCGCTGACCGGCGGATTTCCTGGGCCTGTGCCAATTCTTTCGGCTCGCCCGGGCCAAAACGGCGGACCCGGCGTCGCCGTGCCCACCACCCTCAATGCGGCCGGCCGTGACGAGGCCCAACTGCCGCCATGCGGATCACCGCGCCCGACCTTAGCCCAGCACCAGGAGATCAACGGTCTTCACACCTGTTGGGCGCAGCCTAACCAGTCCCGCACCCCTAGGAGTGGAGTGGCGTAGACAAGCGGCGTGGGCTGGGCTGATAACCAACGCTATCCGCTTCGGCAATTTTATTTTGCGACTTGACTACCAACCGCGAATCGAGCCTATCGGCGCTGGCCTGTGCCCTGACCGGCTATCACGACCAAATATGGCCTGCTGCCGGAATAGCGCAGCGGCCCAACCTGGAAGTGATTGTCACGACGCCCCGGACGACCCCACCGATTTCCATTTTGGGCGACTGGATTTGGCAGCAGCGCAAACCGGGCTGGCAGCAGCCGCTCGGCCCCATCCCGCTCATCAAAGGGTTCGTCGGGCCGAGTTGAACCACGAGCAGCGCAGCGCTGACGGCCGCGGCCGCGAACTACGGCTGCCCCGTTGCTCGGCATCGAGGTGGGCCACGGCGACGTGCCCGACGGGGAGTTTGAGGACCATTTTGCTGTTTGATGGGGCCGCCCCGCAGACAAAGCGGTAGGACGAACTGAGGCCACGGCAGCCGGCGTCGCTCATCGCTATTGGCCGACCCGCAGGCGTCTGTGGGCGAACTCCAAGCAACTGGTCGTGCTGCTGCATTGGCCGTATCCTGCCCGCCGACGCCCCCCGCTTGCCGCGGGCCTTCACCTCCTCCCTACAAAGCCATCGCCGAAAAACCGCCTGGTTGACGGGATCCGCGCCAGCGCGGTGCGCGTTGCTGGAAAACACCTGCCCTGAAGTGGTCCCCTTACGACCAAAACTGGGTCCACCACGTCCTGACCAACCCATGAAGGCGGAACATTAGGCATCAAATCTGGTCTCAATGGCCTACCACCCGGTGATGAAACTGGTAGATTGTGTGCGCGTGGCACGAGGCGTGGCGGCATGGATGAAAATGCGGAACGCGAGACGAGGAACGGTGAACAGGGCAAAAATCCAGTTCACCGGCTCATCCGCTCCCCCTTCACCCACCCTCATGCAGGCACCGGAGCGTTTGCGGCGAACTCCGTGGCCTGCCTCGCAAAACCAATTTTGTGGTACAAAGCGAAGCATTTGTCACCGATGCGTCGAACACCTCCGTTGGGCTTTTTTGTCAATCGCGAGACGGGAGTCATTGAGGAAGAAGGGTGATCCGGCTAGAGCCAGCAAGCATGGCCGGCAAAATCGCTATCTTCCCAAAGGCAGCGGTTCAAACGGTGGCCCCTATGTGCTGCTAGAAACTGTTTTATCGCGGTCAGGCGCCCATTGCCATTGTGAATACCGACATAGGACCAAAAGCGCCCTCGGCCTGCCTGCTGGAAGGTGACATCCTTACGCCTATGGCTTTGATGGCGACGAACGGCGCCATTCAATCGGTGACTTGGTGACAGGCGAGGCGGCGCGGCGAGCAGGTAGAGATTGAAGTGATAGAAAGAAGACCCAGGGTCGGGAAACCCTTTTGGTCCTGTCGCCTTTCCAACTGCAATCAGCCCGGTTATACTTCGGCTTGGGAGCAACGCCGTATTACCAAAGGCAAACGATCTCACGTCCGAGTGAATTTCTTGATTTCATCCTGGCCCTGACGATTATCCCCACTGTCGCCATGCCAGTGGTTATTTGAGCGTCCGTCCGGGGCAGCCATCGGTGCTGGGCGAACCCGATCGGTATCCTGCTCGGCCCGACGCTGGTAGATACACTCATCGCTGGCTCATTTTTCGTGAAGACATTCAACGTCGGAAGAAACCTCGCCGCTGGCGGAAATCGGGGCGATTTTGCTGATGATGTTACCGTGGGTGGAGCTGAATCTGTCTGACCTGCTGCGGTCTGGTAAGTGAGGCGTTCGCCTGACGCTGGGGAGTGATACTGCCACTGGCGATGGGGCGCGGCGTGGCCCCGTTGTTTGACCGCCCATGAACAGCGCCATTTTTATTGGGCTAACGCTGTCGGCCACCAGTGTCAGTATTTCGGCCCAAACGCTGTTGGAATTAGACCCGATTGCGCACGCGGGAGGGGATTGACCTTGTTGGGGCGGCGGTAATCGATGACGTTTTGGTCATTTTGGCGCTGCATAGCGGCAATTATGGGTCACCAACAGCGGCGGCTTGACAGTATTCTGATTACCATTGCGCGGATGGTGGGGGTATCTGGTGGGGGTAACGGCCGTTGGTATTCTGGTACTGCCCCGATTAGCGGCTCCTGATAGAACGGTTGCCCATCAGCGCAGGGGCTTATCGCCTTCCCGCTGTTCTCTTGAGTCTTGTTTCCAATGGCCGATGTACTGGTGGCATGGCGCCTATTATCAGCGCGTTTTGTTGGCCTGTTTCTCAGGGGGCGCACGGCCGCCCTTTCGTGAAGAGAGATCGAACAAGGCATTAACACTCTGGCGATGGCTTTTTGTACCCATCTTTTTGTCAACATTGGACTGGCGGTGGACATGGGTCATGAGCGGCAACGTTATCTGGGTGCTGGCGGTGGTGATTACGGCCGTAGCTAATCTCAGCAAAATCGTTCGATTGCGGTCTGGGGCCAGACTGGTCGGTTTTAGCAATCTGGAAGCCTTCCAACGGCGTGTGGGCATGGTATCGGCGGTGAAGTGGCTAATTCACGCCACCTTTGCTTTAAATAGCCGAAGGGCTGATCAGCCAGGAGAGGCGTTTTCCGTCGTCGTCTTCATGGTCATTGCGGCCACCCTGGTGACGCCACCCATGTTGCGCGCCGCCTTTGCCATCGCCCAAAGAGCCAGAAACGGCCAAAGTCTGTGGGTGCGAACGAGCGCTTTGCGCAAGATGCTGGCGCTGGAATGGAGGTAGGAGATTCTACCGGCTGCGGCCGACCAAATTATGAATGGTCTCCTGGGAGCGCAGGCGTCGTCCATCCGCCGGGGGAGTGGAAGGGACGTCCGCGCTCCCATTTTCAGAGGAGACAAAACGTCCGATGTACCAGATGGTTATGTTAGTTGGGTTGATGATGTCAGACGCGTGCAGCGCGGTTCTCGACGCCTGGGAAAACGGCTGGAGCGTCGTAGCATTATTTTAGACAGCACCCGCATCGGGCACGCAAGCGGGCCTGCGCGACGACATGTCCCTGCTGCCCAGCATCGCCAACCTGATGCGCGCCTGCGAAGAACACCACCGCACTTTGTCTACCGTGGTGGACAAAGAAGAGTTGGTGGATAAACCGATTGAAATCGTCGAAAGAATCATCGGAGACCTGTCTCAACCCAACAAAGGCATTTTTTTTGCGATGTTTTGCGGGTGGTGGGGTTGCGGAACAAAATCAATAAAAAAGCCCCGTCTAAAACGAAGGCTTTTCATTACGAGGGCGAAGAGGGACTCGAACCCACGACCTCACGGATGTGAACCGTCCCTGTAAATTTGCAACCACAGCCCACATATCCACCAAACATCGCTTATCCTTGTAGACTCCAATTCTACGACGCCGTATGGACTCCGCTTTCCCCTAATTGGACTCAAAATAGTCCATTCTCGCCCGATAATCCTAAGCTCCAGCAATTTACCTTGTGGACTATTAATCGTCCACGCCAGCAAAGGAGCTTTCATGAAAAGTGCAAACCGTCGCAAATTCTTAGCCATTGGCTGCCTGGGCTTCATCCTGCTCTGCGGACTCACCCTCCTGGCCGCCATCGCCGACAACGCCCTGCGCGATGCCGGCATACTGCCCACCTACACCGCCACCTATACCCCAACCATTACCCCAACCAGCACCCATACCCGGCCGCCAACCCTCCACCCACCAGCAGTCACACATCCACCCGCAGCCCACCGCCACCGCCACCCCTACCCGCATTCCATCAACCGCCACCCCTACCCGCATTCCACCAACCGCCACCCTGATGCCTGTGCCCATCAGCCTGATTAGCCTCACTTCGCCCGTATCGCCCAATAGCAACGCCACCCTGACCATCCAAACCAACCCCGGCATCGTTTGCAATCCTGGAATCCGTTACGCCAGCGGTAACAGCGTGGCTGAGGGCATGGGGCCAAAAACCGCCCCGGAAGATGGCTTGTTATCCTGGACGTGGACTGTCGGTCCTTCCACCACCCCCGGCACATGGACGGTGTTCATTAACTGTGGCCACACCTACCAACAGTGGCCGTTCACTGTCAACTAATGACACATTTAGAACAGCCGTTCTTGACTATCACGCGATAATCTTCTATTATGATGAAAATGATAGGAGGTTCGCATGAAGCAAATCGGTAATCCTAGATGAGGAAACAATTAAACAGATGAGAGAGCTGGCGGAATTATGGGGATTGCCAGAGGTTCGTCATAACACGCCTGTAATATCGCGTTGTGTTGAACGTATTTGGCTGATGGAAATCGGCAAAGATAAAGCCGATATTAGTGGCAAACCGATTGACAATATAAGTTAATCTGCTATTATTTTCTTTGTCTTAATAAAACGACCGCCGCCCACGGTAGCAACGTAGGCGGCGGTCTAACAATCACAGTAAAGGAGTCTTACCATGAAAGCTGATGACAATTATATCACCCCATTGATGTTCTTAGAAGATAGCTGCTTTCTCCCCTACGACGCCGGAGAAGCCCTTAGAAAACACATCAACGCCCTGCCCAACGACCCCGAAATGACCGCCATCCGCAAACAACACGCCCAGTTGGTGCGCGCCTTCGGCAAAACCCTACGCCAGGACCCCATTGGCAAAAAGTTATGGCCCGACGTGCGCAGCCTCTGCGGCGATGAAATAGAAAAGATCATCTATGCCTGTTTTCTCGCTGGCGTCTCCTACGGCCTCAGCCCCATCGTCACCATATCAATCTACGAATTAACCATAGCGGCCGTGGCCCCCGTCGAGGCCGCCAAATGGGACCGCTGGCAGCAAATAGAGCAGCAAATCCACACCCTCAGCAAAGATGTGCAGGCCCAATACGCATTGTTCGACCGCGCCACCGCTGAATACAAAAGCCAAGAACAAGACCACGCCTTCCTTCAAGGAATGCGCCAGGGCCAGCGCTTCAGCCGCCACATCACCACCCTTCTTACTCTTTAGCCAAAAACCGAAGATAACGCAGCGCCTGGTCTTTCTGTTCACCCGTCAGCTTACGGAACTGAAAGACCAGGTCGCGTTCTTCAGCTATTGTGGGGTGCGTCCGTGACAACAAACCAGCCAATTCCAATACAGTCACCGGGTTTGCATTCAGCGCCCGCGCCAGCTTGCTGCACACATCAAAAGACACCACGCCTTGTGGGTCCAATGCTCGTGCCACACTGCTGTGCGCGATGCCGGCCATCTGCCCCAATTCGCGGTTGCTCAGGCCGCGCCGCTTCATCTCTGCGGCCAGCCATTCGGCCAATTCCGCATGACCATTTGTACCCATTGCTCACCTCGCATCCACATCCCACCCCAAGCCCGGTCATCGTCCAGAATGGTACAATAATAGTAACCGTCAGCCGGCCACCTTATCATCCAATATGGTTCATAGACAGGCCACGCAGGTAGATGTATCCTAGTGGTCCAGTTATTTTTTTTAACCAGTTTGGACTATTCATAATCCACACTGGCACACACATCTTATCAGGCGAGCAAAGAAAAAAGACAGAAAAACAAAGGAAGGCAAACAATGGGAATAGAAACGGAACCGGTAATTTACACAATAGGCTCACTCTTCATCTTTGGCGCGGCCTACGCCACCCTCATCAACTGGCTGCGGCGTAACGGCTAGCTGGAAGGCTTCACCGCCTTCATGGTCGCTTTCGGCGTCCTTGTCACCCTCATCGCCAACAAAGCAATCCACCATCCTAACCCCTGGATGGACCTATTGCTAGAGCTGTCATGCTTCGCCGCCAGCGGTCTGCCCATGATCATCGAAGCCAGCTTTCTCGACTTCGCCTATCGCCGGCGCGCCGGCGAACAGCGGGCCATCCACCAGGCCAAAGGGGAACACAATGCCTAGACGAGACTTCTCTAACCTGGCCCTCTGGCTCCTGGAAGATACCTACGCTGCCCTACAGACCATCGAACGCGACATCGCCACCCTGATGGGCAGCCCGGCCCCAACCCGTGATCAGGCAATAATCACATTGGCGCGGGTGCGCGTAACGGCCGTAAACGCCCGCCTACGCATCACCGAAGCCCACCCCACAGTCCGCGACAAAGTCGCCAAGCGCAAATAAGGAGAAACCATGATTGATACAGCTTCAACAAACATAACCCTAACCATCACCCTCAAACAATGTCGCAATAAAGATGGCGGCGTTATGCACTTCAATGATGCTGGAACCTACGCATTGGTCTCAGACACAGAGACCGGCCAAAGCGTCGGGGGCATCGGCGCCTGCATCGGCGGCGGCTTCGAGATAGCCCTGGGTAAGAACGCATGGTTCATTGCCTACCCCGACATCTGGGCCGCCTTCGAGGCCGCCATAGAACAAGAAGAGGCAGATGGGGCGCACTAAATCATGGGCGCACAGCTTCGCGCAGCAATATGGGCCGGGCTTGTGCGCCCTTTCTGTTTTAGTAGCAGCAGGAGCGAACCGGCAAAACGCCCACAAATCACACCTTGCCGAGGGCGATGCCACAACCGCGTTTGCCCCGTTCCGCTCTCACCAACGCCTTCCGGCACAGCCGGTATAGCTTTTGCTAAATCTTATTATCATAAGCTACCTGTTGACCATAACAGGGGCTTTTGAGGCCGTTGGGCAGGCTGGATCACAATACATGTTGAGCAAGCATGAATCGCATTTTAGCCACAATACACTTAGTAAGGACGTAACCATGACCAGACACCAAGCAAGCATCACAATAATTATTCTTTTGCCCACACAGCATTGTTGCTGCGCTGCTGGACGAGCCAGCCAGCCACGCACCGGCCTCCCCCCGCCCCTGGTGGCGGCTGGGAACGGGGTGGGCGCGGGTCGCTGATGCAATTTACCAAAACCGGAGCCGGAGGGCGCCATGATTGACATTGTTGAATTGAAGCGGGTAAAACCGAATCGAGGAAGTTATACGGCACGGCTACGCCCCTTGAAGGGGCGCGGCAAGTATCTGAACGCTGAAAGCCTTGATTCATTGGTGGTCAATGTTGAGGATCAGCTCTACTTCTGGAACAGCCAGGGGCACAAGGGCGACGGGATTAACTGGCTGGAGAATACGTAGGCATGACTTCAACCAGGCCATCAAGTGACTGGCGAATCGGGCAGCATCGCGCTGCATCTGGATGCCGCGGCTGCTGCTGCTTTTTCGGCGGCCAGGAAGCGGGCGGATTGTTGACGGCCGTGATGGGAATTCCTGGAAGGCAAGCTGACGGATGCTGCTGCTACGGCGTATTACGAGCGGGCGGCTGGTCAGCGGAAACCGTGACGGGCTGCGGCTTGGGAATAACGACCGCAAGGGCAAACCGGCCACCTCGCCAGATGCACGAATCGGATGTGAATGATCGATTGTGCAGGCGGTGATGGCTATGCCGGTCGGGACGTGGGTATATGGGCAATGTAGCCGCTGGGTCGCGTGAATATGTCAGCGCCCGTAGCGTGGCCGAGAAAAGATACTGGAATCCACCAGTTGACCTGGCTGCGAGCGGCTGCCTTTGTGGAAACCGATTTGGCCAAATGCACAACGCCACCTTTGTGGTATTGCGGAAGGGGAAGCGGATGCGCTGACACTGGCGCGCAGTGGAACGCGCCCACGCGCTGACCGGGCAACAGCCAATGACATGCTTGCTGAAACAATTGGGGCGCTTTGACCGGGGTGTATGTGGCGCTGGACAATGACCAGGCCGGTCAGCGCGGCGGCATTGAGTTGGCGCGCCGATTGGGGCCAACGACGCGCATTGAGGCGTGGCCTGCGGCGACAAGGCGAAGGATGCCAACGACTGGTTGTAGTAAAAGGGGCCAGCAACAAGATGCTCTATGATGTGCTGGGCAACGCGCCTATCTTTGCCTTTGGATGCCATCGGGCCGCTGCTGCTGCTGGTATCGAGAAGGAAGAGATGGTTAAGGAAGCGGCTGAACTGGTCGCCACCTTTGCCGGAATACCACTTCGAGCGGGTAAAGAAGGCGGCAGCCGATGCGCCGTAAATCAGCCCGCGGGAACTTAGCGGCATGGTGAAGGCGCTGCAAAAGACAACAAAGGGCCGCGCACAAGATCGGAACTGACAAAGGCCAATGTGGGTTCATTGATGACCATCTTTTTGAGTTGGTTTATGACCCGGACCATGAAGGAGGGCCACGCACAGCGTTTGCCGTGCGCGGGGCCGGATTGGCCGTCTCAGCATATCGCCCACCCGACACGGAAAACTACCGCATCTTTCCGTTCACGCCATTTGAGAGCGTGATGAGCACAGGAACCATTTGGCTGCCTAGCGGCCTGGGGCATTGCACACATCAGAGATGGATCTGCAAGGGCGAGTGCAGGCGTTTATCCACAAGTATGTAGACCTGCCGCCAGACATCGAAACGCTGGGCCAGCTATTATGTCATGCTGACCTGGTTGCCTGAGTTCATTGTTTCGCCATACCTTCACATGCCAGGGGTGATAGTGACAGCGGTAAGAGCTGTTCACTTAAAGTAGTGGGGAACTGTGTATGTGCGCCTTCACCCCAACGACGACGCCAACGCCTGTTTTCCGCACGATGGAGAAGTGGGCGGCTGCACAGTGAGACAATGATGAGCCAATCGCCCAGCGGAAACATCGAGTGACTGGGTTCAGATGCTCAACACCGGCTATAAGCAGGGTCATATCTTGCGCACCAACATGGCAAATGGCGAAGTTGTCGTCGAAGTGTTCAGCGCCTTCGGGCCGAAGATTCCCAATGATGCGTGGGCGGTTTGTGGACGATGCCACCGAATCACGCTTTGCCTGACCTGGAAACATCGTCTTGCCGCGTCCGACCGACATTGAACGGTTCCATCCAGGACCGTGAAGGTTGGCAAAAGAGGCCAGGGAGATACGCAACGCGCTGGCGTTCCGGCTGAAACGCTGGCGTGATGTAAATCCCTAACTACAACGCCGAGACAATGGCCCAGATGTCATCGCCTGGTAGAAATCACCGTGCCTCCTTTCCATCAGCGAAGAAGAGAAATTCAAAGAGAGCATCATGGATTTTGTGGAGAAAATGAACCGCAAGGCAATTACGCAGCGCAGCCTGTGACGTTGACGGCC
>JADJXA010000029.1 GCA_016716065.1 Candidatus Leptovillus gracilis
CCCAACGACCCCGAAATGACCGCCATCCGCAAACAACACGCCCAGTTGGTGCGCTTCGGCAAAACCCTACGCCAGGACCCCATTGGCAAAAAGTTATGGCCCGACGTGCAGCCTCTGCGGCGATGAAAGAAAAGATCATCTATGCCTGTTTTCCGCTGACGTCTCCACGCTTCAGCCCCATCGTCACCACATCAATCTACGAATTAACCATAGCGGTCGTGAGCTCCCCGTCGAGGCCGCCAAATGGGACCGCTGGCAGCGAAGAGTGAGCAAATCCACACCCTCAGCAAAGATGTGCAGGCCCAACACACAATGTCCGACCGCGCCACCGCTTGAATACAAAGTTAAGAACAAGAACGCGCCTTCCTTCAAGGAATGCGCCAGGGCCAGCGCTTCAGCCGCCACATCACCACCCTTGGTCACTTCAGACCAAACCGAAGATAACGTAGCGCCTGGACTTTCTGTTCACCCGTCAGCTTACGGAACTGGACAGACCAGGTCGCGTTCTTCAGCCCTGGCAGCCGGGGTGCGTCCGAGACCATAAACAGCCGATTGCAATCCGGTCATGACACCAGGTTTGCATTCCGCGCCCGAGCCAGCTTGCTGCATTACCATCAAAAAGACACCACGCCTCGTGGGTCCAACGCTCCAGCCACACTACTGAAAGCGATGCCTGCTATCTGCCCCGGGACTCGCGGTTGCTCAGGCCGCGCTGCTTACATCTCTGCGGCCAGCCATTCGGCGAATTCCGCACGACTATTCGGAACATTGTCACTCACCCCTTGATCCAGATCCCCACCCTGCCCGGTAATCGTCCAGAATGGCGCAATAATAGTAACCAGCCACGGCCACCTTATCATCCAATATGGTCATAGGACAGGC
The DNA here is from genome assembly GCA_016716065.1 of Candidatus Leptovillus gracilis. Classification (NCBI taxonomy): domain Bacteria; kingdom Bacillati; phylum Chloroflexota; class Ardenticatenia; order Promineifilales (SeqCode); family Promineifilaceae (SeqCode); genus Candidatus Leptovillus; species Candidatus Leptovillus gracilis. The sequence goes on from JADJXA010000029.1 coordinate 883, forward strand.
CACGCAGGTAGATGTATCCCAGTGGTCCAGATATTTTTTTTAACCGATTGACCTTTCATAATCCACTGGCACACACATCTTATCAGGCGAGCAAAGAAAAAGACAGAAAACAAAGGAAGGCAAACAATGGGAATAGAACGAAACCGGTAATTTTACACAATAGGCTCAGTCTTCATCTTTTGGCGCGGCCTACGCCACCTCGCGCATCAACCGGTTGCGGCGTAACGGCTAGCTGAAGGCTTCACCGCCTTCACGGTCGCTTTCGGCGTCCTTGTCACCCTCATCGCCAACAAAGCAATCCACCATCCCCAACTCCTGATGGACCTCATTGTTAGAGCCGTCATGCTCCGCCGCCAGCGGTCTGCCCGCGATCATCGGGAGCCAGCTCCGACTTCGCCCATCTCCGGCGCGCCGGCGAACAGCGGGCCATCCACCAGGCCAAAGCGAACACAGCGCCGGGACGAGACTTCTCAACCCGGCCCTCTGGCTCCTGGAAGATACCTACGCTGCCCTGCTGACTACCGAACGCGACCACACCCTGATGGGCAGCCCGGCCCCAAACTCCGGATCAGCAATAATCACATTGGCGCGGGGGCGCGTAACGGCCGTAAACGCCCGCCTACGGCATCACCGAAGCCCACCTACAGTCCTGCGGACCAAAGTCGCCAAGCGCAAAGAAAGAGCGGGATGATTGATAATAGTTTCAACAAACATAACCCTAACCATCACCCCCAAACAATGTCGCAAAATAAAGATGGCGGCGTTATGCACTTCACTGATGCTGGAACCTTCCACGCATTGGTCTCAGACAGACCGCCAAGCCGTCGGGGGCATCGGTGCCTGCATCGGCGGCGGCTCGTGATAGCCTCGCAGAACGCATGGTCCATTGCCGACCCGCATCTACGCCTTCCGAGGCGACCAAAAAAAGAAGAGGAGACGGGGCGCACTAAATCAGATGGGTAAAGGAGAATGGGCCGGGCTTGTGTGCGCCCTTCCTGTTTTAGTAAAAGAAGAAGGAACCGGCAAAACGCCCACAAATCACACCTTGCCGAGGGCGATGCCACAACCGCGTTTGCCCCGTTCCGCTCTCACCAACGCCTTCCGGCACAGCCGGTATAGCTTTTGCTAAATCTTATTATCATAAGCTACCTGTTGACCATAACAGGGCTTTTTGAGGCCGTTGGGCAGGCTGATCACAATACATGTTGAGCAAGCATGAATCGCATTTTAGCCACAATACACTTAGTAAGGACGTAACCATGACCAGACACCAAGCAAGCATCACAATAATTATTCTTTGCCCACACAGCATTGCTGCTGTGCTGCTGGACGAGCCAGCCAGCCACGCACCGGCCTCCCCCCCCCTGCCCCTGGTGGCGGCTGGGAACGGGGTGGGCGCGGTCGCTGAGCAATTTACCAAAACCGGAGCCGGAGGGCGCCATGATTGACATTGTTGAATTGAAGCGGGCAAACCGAATCGAGGAAGTTATCACGGGGCACGGCTACGCCTTGAAGGGGCGCGGCAAGTATCTGAACGCTGAAAGCCATGATTCATTGGTGGTCAATGTTGAGGATCAGCTCTACTTCTGGAACAGCCAGGGGCACAAGGGCGACGTGATTAACTGGCTGGAGAATACGCAGGGCATGGACTTCAACCAGGCCATCAAGTGGCTGGCGAATCGGGGCGGCATCGCGCTGCATCTGGATGCCGCGGCTGCTGCTGCTTTTTCGGCGGCCAGGAAGCGGGCGGATGTGTTGACGGCCGTGATGGAATTCCTGGAAGGCAAGCTGACGGATGCTGCTGCTACGGCGTATTACGAGCGGCGCGGCTGGTCAGCGGAAACCGTGACGGGCTGCGGCTTTTGGGATGGCGACCGCAAGGGGCTAACCGGCCACTGCCAGATGCACGAATTGGATGTGAATGATCAGATTGTGCAGGCGGTGATGGCTATGCCGGCCGGGATGTGGGTATATGGGCATTGGGCCGCTGGCCGGTGTGAATATGTCAGCGCCCGTAGCGTGGCCGAGAAAAGACATTGGAATCCACCAGTTGACCTGGCTGGTGAGCGGCTGCCTTTGTGGAACCGATTTGCCCAAATGCACAACGCCACCTTTGTGGTATTGGTGGAAGGGCAAGCGGATGCGCTGACACTGGCGCAGTGGAACGCGCCGGCCGTAGCGCTGGCCGGGGCATCAGCCAATGACAAGCTGCTGAAACAATTGGGGCGCTTTGACCGGGTGTATGTGGCGCTGGACAATGACCAGGCCGGTCAGCGCGGCGGCATTGAGTTGGCGCGCCGATTGGGGCCAACGACGCGCATTGTGGCGTGGCCTGGTGGCGATAAGGTGAAGGATGCCAACGACTGGCTGGTAGTGGCCGGGGCCAGCAACAAGATGCTCTATGATGTGCTGGGCAACGCGCCTATCTTTGCCTTGTGGATGTGCCATCGGGCTGCTGCTGCTGCTGGTATCGAGAAGGAAGAGATGGTTAAGGAAGCGGCCGAACTGGTCGCCACCTTGCCGGAATACCACTTCGAGCGGGTAAAGAAGGCGGCAGCCGATGCGCTGCAAATCAGCCTGCGGGAATTTAGCGGCATGGTGAAGGCGCTGCAAAAGACAACAAAGGGGGCCGCGCACAAGATCGAACTGACAAAGGCCAATGGGTTCATTGATGACCATCTTTTTGAGTTGGTTTATGACCCGGACCATGAAGGCGGGCCACGCACAGCGTTTGCCGTGCGCGGGCCGGACGGCCGTCTCAGCATATCGCCCACCCTGGACACGGAAAACTACCGCATCTTTCCGTTCACGCCATTTGAGAGCGTGATCAGCACAGGAACCATTCGGCTGCCTAGCGGCCTGGGGCATTACACATCAGAGATGGAACTGCAAGGGCGAGTGCAGGCGTTTATCCACAAGTATGTAGACCTGCCGCCAGACATCGAAACGCTGGCCAGCTATTACGTCATGCTGACCTGGTTGTTTGATAAGTTCTACGTTTTGCCATACTTACGCGCCAGGGGTGATAGTGACAGCGGTAAGAGCCGTTTCACGGAAGTAGTGGGGGAACTGTGTATGCGGGCGCTCTTCGTGACCGGCTCGACGACGCCATCGCCTGTTTTCCGCACGATGGAGAAGTGGGGCGGCTGCACAGTGACAATGGATGAGGCCGACCTGCCCCACAGCGAAACATCGAGCGACTGGGTTCAGATGCTCAACACCGGCTATAAGCAGGGCTTCGGTATCTTGCGCACCAACATGGCAAATGGCGAAGCCGTCGTCGAAGTGTTCAGCGCCTTCGGGCCGAAGATTCTGAACATGCGTGGGCGGTTTGTGGACGATGCCACCGAATCACGCTGCCTGACCTGGGAAACATCGTCCGGCCGTGGCGTCCGACCGGACATTGAACGGTTCATCCAGGACCGTGAAGGTTACAAAAAAGAGGCCAGGGAGATACGCAACGCGCTGCTGGCGTTCCGGCTGAAACGCTGGCGTGATGTAACCCCTAACTACAACGCCGAGACAATGGCCCAGATGCCTGGCCGCCTGGTAGAAATCACCGTGCCTCTCCTTTCCATCAGCGAAGAAGAGAAATTCAAAGAGAGCATCATGGATTTTGTGGAGAAAATGAACCGCAAGGCAATTACGCAGCGCAGCCTGACGTTGACGGCCAAAGTGCTGCAAGGTCTACTGACGGCGTTTTATTTGCCCGACGAGGCAGCCAAAGATGCGCCGGACGCGCTGCGCCTACAGGTAGCCCACATCACCCGGCAGACAAACCGACTCATTAACCAGGAGAATTCTGAGGCATCGCTGCATGGCGACGATGAAGAAGTGTATGGCAAGGGCAACAAGCAAATGTCGTCCGGCTTTGTGGGTAAGATTTTGAACAACGACCTGAACCTGGAAACGGAGAAAAGCACCATGGGCACACGGCCCATGGTGCTCAAGTGGGACGCGGGGCGCATTGGCGCGCTGATCGTGCGCTATGGCATGGAAGAATTGGTGGCGGAAATGATCCAAAAAAGCACCGAAGCAGAGCAAGCGGCGGCACAGGCAGCCAACGATGAGGCGGCCAAATCTGGGCAGCAAGGGGCGATTACATTTTAGAAAATTTATACCCCCCCCCCCCGTCCTACCCCCCATTTTGCCTTCCACCCTTCCACTTTGGCCTATTTTGGGGCCATTTTCCAGAGGTAGGAAAAGTGGAAGGGTAAATTGGGCTACCCTTCCACTTGCCTTCCGCCATTCCACTTTTGCCCCAAATACCCCCTAAAAAGTGGAAGGGTGGAAGGGAGTGGAAGGCAAGCATTTTTTACCCTTCCACCCTCTCTACCTCTGGTAATTTATATAAAAGTGGAAGGGTGGAAGGCAAAATGGGGGGTAGGACGGGGGGTAATTAAATTTTTGTTTTTTGGGTGACATAATGTTGAGCGAAACAAGCGAAATTAACAGCGTAGAAACCATCAAAATTGGGGGGGAATGCTTCCGTTTATTCACGATCCGGGAACTGTTCTGCTACCGACATCCAACGGCCGGCCACGTCGTTAAAAAGAGCTATGCTGGGCAGTCCATCATGGTGAAGGGGCGGGTGGGCAAAGACCCAAAAGGACGGGCTGAACTCATCGCCGCGCAAAAGCGCAAGATTGAGCGGTACAACACGGAAGCTGTGGCCGTAGGCCGGCCGGCTATTGTGGATTACTGGTGGGAAGCGCCGGGGCCTACGGGGCGCTTCGCTGAAGATGGTACGCCCCTCTAATCCAGATATGGGACTAATTGCCACATTTGTCGCAAAAGCGGCTAAATATGGCGCTTGACGGGTCATGATACACTGTAAGAGTGGTCGAAAAATCGTCCACTTACCAGAGTACGCAAGGTGTTTTTTTAGCAAGAACGGACTATAGATAGTCCAAAGTGGAGAATCGTATGTCACAAGACACGGCCGTTCTCGTCGTCCGGTCACAGTTTCAAGAAATGTTGACCTGGTGTGGTCGCGGATGGCGGCCAGCGCCATCTGGCCGCCGCTGCCCAGAATGCAGCGGGGCCGTGTGGGTCAAGGTGTGGTCCGGCCGGTCGGCGCGTGAATCGCACCGTTGTTCAACCTGCGACTGGTCGCAGGATTATCAAACGTCATAGGAGGCATTATGTGGAAACGGATTGAGATTGAGCCAGATGAACTGGCGCCCGGTGATGAGGGCAAGGATATGTACCAGTTCAACTTTGACCTGATGTGCGCTGAACTTATCCAGGAGCCAACCGGTCAATGGGTCGCGGCCCTCATTGACAGCGGTGGCGGCGAGATATGGCTGTCGGCGGCCTGCGACTCGGCCGAAGATGCCAAGAAAGCGGCCAGAACCTATCTGATTGGGCTGACGGCCGAGTGGGCGGCCGCCATGCACCGGAGGCTGCCATCATGGTAGCCGACTTGCCGGACTATGCACTGGGCCGCATGGCTGTGGCTGTTTTGCGCGTGGCCGCGTTTGATGCCCGCCGCGGCAAAAAACAAGCCATCGCCTTTTTTAATTCTGAGGATTACTTATTTTGGGTGGATGTGGTGAATGCGTTTTGGGGCACCAACCTGGACGCCTCGGCCTCTCCCATCCGCCGACAAACCATAGGAGTGATAGGCAGTGGAAGACAACAAAAAAAAGGTACGGCCGTTCTCTAACGGCAGCCAGTATGGTGATTGGCTGGCAATGAATTGTATGGAGTGCGCAAAAGGTATTGACAACGTCAGCACGCCAGGAACGTGGCCAACGTGCGAGATCGAAGCGGCGCTGACGTTGGCCTATGCCAGCGATGGCTACGTCGAGCCGGACATTGCAACCCGCATGGACCACAATGGGCCGGAGCGTCTGTATGTGTGGCGCTGTGGCGAATATGCGGAACGGCCGTCTGTGGTAGATGGCAAGGTGGTTGTGGATGACGGCCGTCATGAAGGATATGTGGTCTGGAACCACTACATGATGCTCTTAGACACATTTGCCGTTGTGGGCCAGGCCAACCAGTCCGGCGCGGCAGCGCGCCGTTCGCCGCACGGCTACATCGCTGAGCTTCAGGCAGATGGGCACGAACCGTTGGAGCCTGTGCGCCTGTATGAAGCGGCCGTGGGGCCGGATATGGTCGAATTCCAGCCGGCTGACGGCCGTTGCCGCTTCTGGCTAAATATGGCGTGGTATGCCGCCTTTTACGAGGCTGGTCTGTCTGTGGCGCTGGCAAAGATACACGGGCGGGAAGGGGTCATGGCATTGCTGGCAAACGGCGACATCGTCGGCGCTGTGCGGGGATTGTCCCCCAACGCCGCCGAATTCAAGCGCCGCTATTCTGTTCTTTGGGAGGATGCGCAACGTGTTTATGTCGCTGGTTAATTATGTGCGCACGCACATGAACCTGGTTGATTTTCAGGTTTACGGCCGTTACGTCATCGAAACATTCGACGATGGCGCGGGCAACGAGGTCCGGCTGGAGGTCTTTGACCATGATCCGCAAGTAGTTCGCCGGCCGCGGTTGGAACCGGTGTATCGGCCGGAAGAGGAAGGCGCGTGATGAAGCGAGTATTAGATTGGTTCGAGCAGGGCGACCTGGTCCCCCTGGCCGTCCTCATCTCCGTGGCCCACTACGGCCCGGTGCTGATGGCCCACGGCGAATTCTGGTTAGTGGCCTGGGCGGTGGGGGCGCTGGTGGACCTTCTCCACTTTCGCAGCGTGCGCTACGCCTTCTCGTCCAGGCTGTGGCTGGCGGGGGTGGTGGCAGCGGCCACTACCATCATGGCGACCGGCTACCATTTGCGCTTCTACGCCGGTGATTGGCTGTTGGCGCTGCCCATCCCCATCGGCATTGCGATATTGGCCTGGCACGCCAGCGAGAAAGAGCGCGGCATGATGAGCGGGCAGTTGGCAATTGTCGAGGGGCAGTTGGCAGAGCGTGCAAGCCAAATGCAAGACCTGGAAAGGGCATTGCAAGAGGCTAACGGTTTGCTGACAGATCAGCGCCAGAAGCTGCAAGCCAATGACAAGAGGCTGACAGAAGTCTTACAGTCTTTGCAAGAAAGTGAACGCCGGTGGTTGAAGTTGGGACCGGTGGGGCAAGACTTTATCAGGCTGTTGGCTGGCGATGGAATGAATCAGGTTGAATTGGCAAGAAAGCATGGTCTGACTGAAAGTGCGGTCAGCCGGATTAAAAGCACATTGAATGGAGGTGGATGATGGCTGACGTGAAGATGGCTGATTACATCGAATGGCACCATCGTATTTCTGCCCCAGAGCGGATCGAATGGACATTTGCCGCCAGAGATAACAGCAGTATTCACACTGTTAGTCTGCCGGTCGGAATTGTTCTTGCTTATGTGTATCGGCCTGCGCCAAAAGCTGTTGTGTACACAGTTCTAAAGTTTTCATTAGACGGCCTGGAATGGCATCGTTCTTGGAGAACCGAATGGCAGCCAAGAACCATTACGCGACTGGCGCGGGAAATGGCATCGGAGATAAGAGAACGAGTTTATGGAGGTGGATGATGATCCGTATATTGATGGTGTTGGTAATTGTGTTGTTTGTTGCGGTTATGCTGCACCCGGCTTTTTCCCGCTGGCTGGAAAAGCTGGATGGTATAGACCGTGACGACTTGGGGATGTTTGACTGATGTGTGACTGTGGCGCGGACCTGCTCATGTGGCAATTGCTCTTCTTCGGCATGGCCCTGATTGCCCTGATTCTGGCCTGGCTTGCCGAGCCATCCAGCGGCCGGTATGAGCGGGTCCGCACCTGGTTAAATAAACGCAGCAACACGAGGAAAAGACAATGAACGAAACCACAAATGCAGATGGTTATTTAGAGAACCGCTTGTCTGAGCGGATGCAGGTCAGTTGGCGCAGCGCCGTGCCAGAATACACGGCGATGGTCTTTCGCTATTCGTTTCTCTTCGGCGCCGGCATGTGGGCGCTGATTTATCTGATGCCCTCTGGCGCCGGCGGCATTCAGTTCTATGGCTGGCGCGTCTGGTTGTGGTTGGTTATCTCATCCATCATGGCCGGGTTGGTGGCGGCCGGGTTTGCCGCGTCCCTGGCAACGGTGGTAAAGGACTGGTTCTATCCATACAGCACGCCCTACTCTACCACTCGCAGCCTGCCGCGCACGGCCGCCCCGGCCGATGCCAAACCCCGGTCTTTGGCGCGTGTCATGGAGAATGGAAGCATCTTCTACGGGATGGAAAAGCTGGAACCGGAGCGTTGGCTGGCGTTGGCGCGGGCGCTGGTAGAGCGCGGCGAACGCCAGATCAGTCGGCGCAAATTGGCCGAATGGGGCGTAGTGGATGATCGGCTTGGACCGGTCGCCAAGCAGTTTATTGTGGACCTGAACACGTTGAAATATGTGCAGGGTAGGGGGAATGATTTGTACGAAGCGAGTGAAGATTTGGTTAACTATGTGGCCGACATGTTCCCGGCCATGCGGCCGGGGCAGATGCCGCTCCCCCTACCCTAAACGAAAAAACGGGTGGTGGTAGCGTGGTAGAGACCAGCCACCACCACCCGCCACCACCGAAACGAGGACGAAAATGGTAGATGACCTGATTTTGGACGTGATAATGATAGCGCTGTTGTTGGGCCTGTTGATGTGTGGTTTGGTGCTGCCAGCGGTTTTAGCGCAGCCCCGCGCGGCCAAATCCAGCAGCAAAGTAAATTGGTTGGAACAAGTTTGTCGGGAGGTATCGCAAGATGTTGACAGAGATTAAGGAAATTTTAGACGGATTGTTGGCCGCGTCGGGCAACCTGGCGCAAGTCGCAGATATTGGGGCGGCGTATTCGTATGTGGCTGAGGCCGCCCCGGACCCGGCGACGGGTAAACGGATCATGCGCGCCGTCGCCGATGGCAAGTGCGTTTACCTGACAGCCCCCTTGACCAATAAAACGGCGTTCAGGCACGCATTCGACCAGACAGGCAGACAGTATGACCTGCGCATTGCCGATGATGGCCAAAGTTTCAGTCTGTATCCAATACGCGCAGCCCTGCCGTTTGTGGCCCCGGTTCCGAGGTAAACATGTGCGAGCACAAAACAGCAGTTACCCTATCCTATGCCACCCACCAAAAGCCGTACAACGTGCTGCTCTGCACCTGGGGCTGTGGCGAACATCTTATCAGCGTAACAGATGCGGCCGGCGTCAGCCGGGAATGGGCCGTCAGCGAATTGCTGGCGCAGGCGTTCCCCCAGTCGTCCGCGCCCCATAGGTTGCAACCGATGCCTCTGGATGAGGCATTGGCCGTGATTAAACGAGTAACCAGAATCGAGTAGAACATCCAGGAGAAACAATGACTATAGAACTTATCCCCCTCAACAACATTCGCCGCGATGGTGGCACGCAATCACGCGCCAGCATGAACCCCCAAACCATCGTTGAATACCAAGACGCCCTCGTCGAGGCGCGCGGCCAGGAATGTGCCACCGCCAAAGGGTGGCCCTTCCCGCCTGTCACCGTCTATTATGATGGCACGGATTATCATCTAAGCGATGGCTACCACCGCACCATTGCCGCCGCCGCCGAGGGATGGTTCCAAATCCCCTGCGACGTGCGCCAGGGAACACGGCGCGACGCCGTTCTGGCCAGCGTCGCCGCCAATGCGGATCATGGCCTGCGGCGCAACCAGGCCGACAAACGCCGGGCCATAGAAACCCTGCTGCGCGATGACGAATGGGGCCAATGGAGCGACCGCGAAATCGCCCGGCGCACAAACACCACCCACCCCACAGTGGCCGTCATCCGCGCCGAGGTAGAAAAGCTCACTGGTAAATTTACCAGTGAACGCCGGTATACAGATCGGCATGGCAACGAAACCACTATGCAGAAAGCGCAGCCAAAAGCAGACTCCACCGATTACGCCATCGCCTACGACTGGCTGGACGGCTATCAGGACGAAAAGGGCCGCCGCTGGTACGATTTAGAGACCAACCAGGTCATCCACGCCAACTCTCCTTGTTATCAGGCGTTTGTGGCCGAATTCCCCGACATCGCCGACCCAAAGCAATACCTCAAAGATTCATTGGACCGGTTGCAGCGGGCACGCCGCGACGAGCAGGATCGGGAAACCAACCAGAGAATAGACGCCTGCGAAGCTGCCATGCGGGGCTACGCCACCACGCCATCCCTGATGGATGAATTGCTAGACAACCCACACAAATGTGCGCCGAACTTTGACCCTGACAACCGTTTCCATGCCGCCACCATCATCGTGGCTGTCAGCAGAATACGTGACGAACGAAAAAAGGCCCATCCTTCGACGGGCATTTTTGAACAACATGACGTAAAGGTAGCCGAGTGTGTGGCGGCCATACGGGCTGCCGCCATAGCGGATTGGGGGATGATTAAAATTTTGGATAATCCGTTGGCACATCGCCGGGTATTCGACCCCTACCAGCACTACAACAATCACATCGTCCTGTCGGCCGTCGAGGTGCTGCGCAAAGAGCGGCAAACGTTACAGACGCCAGCCGTAGACTTGACCCCTGTGCCTCAAGCCGCCGACCCTGTGCTAAAAGCTCTGCCAGTTAAGCCGGAAAAGTGTCCAAAATGCAAAGCGCCATTGGCAAACATTGAAACAAGAACACTGGGAGATCGGGCAGACCTCGACGCCAGCTGCGCTAACTGTGGCACGGAGCATCATTGGTTTTCATTCTTCGGAAAAACAGAATGGACGTATGCTTACAGCAGAGAGCCAAAGCCGCCAGTAGGCCAGCTTATGGCTGATCGTGCAGCCGCTGGCAGCCGCGACGCCGCTGCTAAAGCTGCCGCTGAAATGACCGCCGCCGACCTGCCACCCGCAAGCCGGATAATCCTGCGCAACGACAACGGCGAAGCCACCGATAGCGGCCTGCGCGAATCCTACACCGATAAGACCGGAACAACCTACCATCGGCTCACTGTCACCAACGGCCATGGCCACACGCAGCATACCTTCCAGCCAGCCACCCCCACCGCCGAATCCGAAGACACAGCCATCCGCGATGAACTATTCGCCGTGCGCCAGACGACCACCCGGCTGGCTGCCACCCTCAGCGTAGATGCAGTAGGCGTTGGCTGCATCGCGGCTCTGGCGCAGGCCATGACCAACCTCGACAAAGCCCTGAGCGCCTACGAAAAACACCAGGCGTCGCTGGCCGATTAGTTGACCAATCCGGCCGTTCTCTGATACACTACAACCGCTCGCCCAACAACCGCCCGATTTGTCTTCCTCCTGGCAAGAGAGCGCCTACACAGGCGCTCTCTTCGTTTCTGGCCCGCCTCTTGTTGCATAACCACAACAATTAATTGACTTCTCTCTCTGGTATGGTGTACACTATGGACGAAAAATGTTTCATTTTGAAGCATAAATGGTCCATATGATGCAACAACAACAGCCCTTACCCGGCCTGCCGGCCGAACCAGCGCCAATCTACGACCAAACCCATCCTGCCGAGCGCGCCCTCTTCGAGCTAATGCTCGGTGATTTTCCCTGGTCGGATACCTACCTGGCGCTGCTCGAAGAGGGGTGGGAATGGCGCAAAGCCGCCTACATCGCCTGGGCCAGCCTGCCCGCCACCAGCCGCCGCCCGCCCAGCCTCGGCCAATTCGCCGACGTTATCGGCCTGGCTACCACCAAGCAAATTCGCGCCTGGCGGCTGAAGAATAAAGCCATAGACCTGGCCGTACAGCGTCTCAGCCTCAGCAACCTGCTCGACGACGCCCCGGCCGTCATCCAGGCGCTCATAGACAGCGCCAGCGACGCCAACTACAAAGCCGCCCCCGACCGCAAGCTATTCTTCGAGATGACCGGCATGTACGTACCCCGCTCCAGACTCGGCCTGGCGCTAGACACCACCGAAGACGACGCCGACATGAGCAGCCTCAGCCGCGACGACCTGGCGCGACTGGCAGGCATGGGAACCGCCGACGATGAGTGATCGCGCCCGGGCCGCCCGCCAGGAGTTTGCCCGCCGACTGCTGGCCGAGCGCTCCCTCATTGACTTTTGCGCCTACGTAGACCCGGACGCGCGCATCAGCGACGACGGCGACCCCTTTGTCAACAGTTGGTATCGCGCCGCCCATTTGCAGCTCATCGCCCACTACCTGGAATTGGCCGAGTCCGGCGAACTGTGGCGCGACGTGCCCGGCGACGGAAAAAAAACACTCATCATCACCACCCCGCCGCGCCACTGGAAATCCAGCCTGGTTAGCCGCAAATTCCCCGCCTGGTTTGTCGGCCGTCGCAAAAGCGCCAACCGCCCCCACCAGGTCATCCTCGCCAGCTACGGCGCGACCCTGGCCGAAGCCAACAATCGCGCCGTCTTAGAACTGATGGTGCAGCCGCGCTACCAATCCGTCTTCACCGGCATCCAGCTTAGCAGCAAAAGCCAGGCCGTGAATGAATGGTCATTGGCTGGCGAACCCTACCCAACGGCCGTAGCCGCCGGCGTGGGTGGCGGCCTCACCGGCCAGGGCGCGGACGTACTGGTAATAGATGATCCCATCAAAGACCGCGCCGAGGCCAACAGCGCCACCGCCCGCGCCCGCCTCTGGGGCTGGTGGGAAGATGTGGCCCGCACCCGCCTCAACCCCGATGGCTTCGCCGTCATCGTCCTCACCCGCTGGCATCCTGATGACATCGTTGGCCGCCTGCTGGACCAACAAAAACGCGAGCCAGGCGCAGAACGCATTGTCCACTTGCGCCTGCCCGCCCTGGCCGAAACACCCGCCGAGCGTGAAGCCGCCGCCAGCCAGGGCCTGCCCTGGGACAGCAAAGACCCCCTGAACCGCGACCCCGGCTTTGCCCTCTGGCCAGAGCGCATCACCGCTGAAGAACATGAAGCCACCAAACGCGCCGCCCCCACCAGCTTCAACAGCCTCTTCCAGGGCCGCCCCTCACCCGAAGGTGGGTACGTGGTTGGCCGCGACAATTTCAAATTCCTGCCCCAGGCTCCCAAGACCCACATCAAGTGGGTCATGCCTGTAGACTGGGCCTACACTGAAAAGCAGGTAGCCCCGCGCCACAAAAGCGACCCCGACTTTACGGCCGTTGGCCTGCTCGGCCTGTGGACCCCCAGCGGCAACAAAGAAGATGCCCGCCTGGTCTTGGCCTTCGCCGACCGCATCCAGGCCGATCAGCACGGCGCTAAAGAATTCGTCAAGCGCAGCATCCTGGCCCTGGGTCGGGGCGTGCCCGTGCGCAGCGCCCAGGACGGCATAGACCGCCTGTTCCTGTCGTCCATGCGCAGCGACCCCCAACTGCTGCCCTACAGCATCAAGAACCTGCCCCACCTGCCCGGCGACAAAGTGACAAAGGCCACCCCCTGGATGGAAATGGCCCAGGCGGGCAACTTTTACATAGTGGTTGGCGCATGGAACGAAACCTTCCTCAGCAGCGTCGAGCAGTTCCCCCACGGCGCCCATGACGACTTAGAAGATATGATCAGCGTCGGCGCGCATTACTACGGCCTCGGCTACAAAAGCCGCCAGGTCAGCGCCGCCGTTGTGCAGGGATTCGGTAAATGAGCAAATCAATCTTTGACCTCGACGAATTCAAACCCTACGCCCGCCAATTCATGGCCCGGCGCAGCCGCGCCGCCCGTTACTGGCGCTATTACAAAGCGGAAGCCTACAACAATCCGCAAAACGGCAGCCCGATGGGTCAATTTGTCCTCAGCCGCATCGCCGACGCCACCCGACCCCTTTTCACCCCGCTGGCCCGCGCCGTCAACCTGGATGTCGCCCTCATCCCTGGCGGCTGGCAGCTGGCCGCCACCGCCAGCCAACACCAGGACGCCATGGACGTTCTATTCCGCGAAAGCGCCTGGCCGGTGGAAGGCGACCTCTTTGTAAAGTACGTCGCCAGTATGGGCGAAGCCGCCCTCTACATCAGCGATGAGCGCGTGAGCAAGCGGCTGCGCTTGCAGAGCTTGCGCCCCGACGCCTACCTGGTGGTCCCTGCTGGCCGCTACGACCCCACCCCTGCTCTGGCAATTTTGCTCACCGCGGGCACGGACGAAAAAGGGGACGTAACCGAAGAGGCCACCATCCTGCAACCCAACCTCGTGCGCACCTATGTCAACGGCGAACCGAAAGGGGTAGACGGCCGTTCGCCCCAATACACCAACGCCCTCGGCTTTGTGCCTATCGTCGAATGCAAAAACGACCCCGGCGACGGCGCTGGCGAACCCACCTTCGACGACGCCATCGCCAGCCTCAACCAGGTCAACATCCAGGCCACCCACCTGGCGAACATCATCCAAAAACACGTCGAACCGCAGTGGGCCGCCTTCGGCGCTGAGGCCGGCGACCTGCAAAAAAGTGGCGACCTGGTCTGGTTTTTCCCCGAAGGCAGCGACGTGAAAGCGGTGTTGGCCGCTGTGGACTTCGATGGCGTGTTGAAGTTCATCCAGGAAATCAAATCAGAGGTCAAAGACAGCCTGCCAGAACTCAGCCTCAGCAAATTGGTGGGCGTCGAGCGCGTCGCCGCCGCCACCATCGAGCTGCAAATGGCCGAAGCCGTCTTCAAAATTCGCCGGATGCGCAAGCCGGTAGACCTGGCCGTTGCCGATGCCCTGCGCCTGGCCGGTCGCGTCGCCGCCGACATCGGCCGTCCCGACCTGGCCGCGCTCAATGACCCCACGCTGGCCTTTGACGCCGACCGGCCGGTCATCGGCATGGACGCCCTGACCCGGCTGCAAATCGAATCCGCCAGCCAGACCACCGCCATGAGCCGTCTGGCCTTCGAGCGTGAGCAGATGCTGATCGCTGGCCAGCAGGGCAAGGAGACGCCCGATGCCTGACATCCAGACCCAAATCATCAATCTTGTAGACAGCGCACAGGCCGCCCAACTGCGCCAAGAAAATGCCCTGATTCAAGAAATCGCCCGCGCCTATGAGAATGCCCGGCGCGACTTGTTGGCGCGCTTCAGCGACCAATTTGCCGCCCTGGGCGACGACCCCACGCCGGAGCAAATCCGCCAACTAGCCAACGACGCCAACCTGATTCGGGCCATCGAAGAACGGCTGGCGCAGCTAGAACACGAGATGAACGGCATCATCCGCAGCGGCCTGACCGATGTCAGCGACGCAGCCTTCGACCTGGCATCGAAGGAAATCGTACTCGTCGCCGAGGCGCTGGGCGTCAATCTGCTGCCCTTCGCCCTGGACGCCTTCATGGAACTGACGATTGGCCCGGCCATTGAGCAAGTGCCAGGGCTGATCAGCACGCTGCGGGCGCAGCTGCTCGGCACGCTGCGCGAAATGCTGGCCAGCGGCGACCGCTTTAGCGACATCGTGCGCATCGTGTATCAGCGTGAATTGGGCATCTTCCCCCGCGGCCGTATCTCTGCCGAACTGATGATTCGCCGCGCCGTCATCCAGGCTGGCAACAACAGTAAAATGCTCTACTACGCGCAGGCGCAAAAGCAAATCCCAGGCTTGCAAAAACAGGTGGTCGCCAGCGTTGGCGGCGATACCACCGACACCTGCCTGCGCGCCCATGGCCAGATACAGCCCTTAGACAAACCATTCAACATCGAGGGCACGCCATCCTACGGCCGTCGCCAGATGCAGCCGCCATTTCATTGGAACTGCCGGTCCAGCGTCGCCCCCTACCATCCCATTTTCGAGCGTACCAGCAGCCTGACCACCCCGGCCATGCAGGCCGCGGCCCAGGCTGAATTAGCCAATAGATAGATAACGTGGCGTAGCACGTAAAAAACGAAGGAGAAAACCATGTCTGACGTAACACCTCAACCAACTAACCAAGCAGCGCCGCCACCGGCCACCGACGCCGCCACCGCCCCGCCGCCCGCAGCCGCCCCCGGCCCCGTGCCCTATGAGCGATTCGCGGAGGTCAACAAACGCGCGGGCGAGCTGGCCGCCCGCCTGGAAGCGCTGGAAAAACAGCAAAAGGACGCCGAAACCCAGGCGATGAGCGAGCAGGGCAAGTGGAAAGAACTGGCCGAACAGCGCACCGCCGAACTGGAAAAGGAGCGCCTGGAACGGATCCGCCTCAACGTGGCGCTGAAAACTGGTTTGCCGGCCGAATTCGCCGGCCGGCTCATGGGCAAAACCGAAGAAGAGCTAACGGCCGATGCCGCCACCCTGCTGCCATTGGTGCGCCCCCAAACACCCGGCAATCCGCCCGCACCATCGCGCACGCCCACCACGGCCTTCACCGCCGAGCAACTGCGCGACCCGGCCTTCGTCCGCAAAAACAAAGCGGAAATTCTAAAGCAGAACCGCAGCTAACAAGCAGCTAACAGCCGCTCCTCGTCGCCGGACGTTAAATGTGTTCTGGAGCGCACATTTACTAAACAAATTTACACACACATCTAACGAGGAGATTCACACATGGCAACCATTCAGATCGCCGACCTGGGGACCATCCCCACAATCGTAGCCGCCGAAGCGCTTGGCTACCTCAAAAACAACACCGTGCTGGCTCGCCTGGTAGCCCGCGACTGGGACAACGAGGTCGCCCAGAAAGGGCAGACCATCAAGATTGGCTACCCTGGCAGCCTCAGCGCCAACGACAAAAGCGCCGAAACCGTCATCACGTTGCAGAACCCGGCCGCCAGCGAATACACCGTCACGCTTAACAAACACAAAGAAGTTTCTTTCGTCATGGACGACCTGGGCCGCTTCCTGGCCAGCCCAGACTGGTTCTCCATCTACATGGAAACCGCCATGGCCGTCCTGGCCGAGCAGATAGACGCCGACATCGCCGCGCTGTACTCTGGCTTCAGCCAGACGATTGACGCCAGCGCCGGGCTGTCTGAGGCCAACTTCCGCCTGGCGCAAAAGTACCTCAACACCGCCAAAGCGCCGCAGCGCCAGCGCTACGCCGTGCTGCACGAAGACGCCGCCTACGAGGCTACCGGCATCGAGCGTATCGTCAACCGTGACTACGCCGAAACGCTGGGCAGCCTGGCCGCCGAGACGATGGTGGGCAAATTCGCCGGCTTTGAAATCTTCATGGACCAGGGCATCAAAACCTCCACCACGCAAAAGAACATGTTCTTCCACCGCAACGCGATGGTGCTGGCTACCCGTCCCCTGGCCGTGGCCCCGGCCGGCATGGGCGTCATGCAAACCATGATGAATGAAGATGGTATCGGCCTGCGCGTGACCCTATCCTACGACCACGACTACCTGGGCGCAAAATGCACCGTAGACGTGCTGTACGGTGTAGCCGAGTTGCGCGACAACCACGGCGTCGTCGTCTCCACCGCCGACCTGTAGTCACAGCCTGATGATGAAAGATTGAAGATTGGCAGCAATCTTCAATCTTCAATCGCCAATCTTGATGAGGAACGTATGAACTTCCAAACCAACCGTAATCTAAAAGTGGCCGCCAAATTCACCATCGGCGCTGAGGATACCAACGCCATCAACGTGGCCATCCAACTGCGCGACCGTGAAAACGGCAATGAACTGACCGAGCGTGTGGCCTTGAACTGGTATCTGGCCAGCAATGCCACCGGCGACGCCATCTCCAGCGCCCCTACAGGCGGCATCGCCATCGGCACCGATGGCTTGCTTATCGAGTGGACCAACAATATCTCTGGCCTGGTTGTGTCTGAGGCCGATGGCGACATTGATGTCACCATCACGGACACAGGCACGCCCACCTTCTACCTGGTCCTGGTTGCCCCAGACGGCAAACTCTACCCATCCGGGGCCATCACCTTTGCCTAATTGTTAGCGATTGGCGATTAGAGATTCCCAATCTCCAATCGCCAATCCCCAATCTCAAGGAGAACAAACCATGACCACAAAAACCAAAAGCGGCCCCCGCAAAGCCGCAGCCGCAGAACCCGCGTCGCGCTATTTTATTGTCAACCCCAAAGGGACCATCCATGAATGCGACGCCGACCACGCCAAATGGCGGCTGGGCCAGATTGGCTATCGCCAGGCTACCCTGGAAGAAGTAAAAGAGCTGATGGCCCGTGGCGGCAACCAGCGCTTCGACGACCCCATCTGTGACCCCTGGTCGCCAGAACCCGCCCCCCTGATTGGCCTGGAAGCCCTGGACCTGCAAGAAGAAGGATAAGCAATGGCCCACCCAAACCGGCTCTACAATGGCGACTTTGCCCGCGACCTGAACAATTGGGATGTGGATGGCGCGGCCGCGCACATCACCAACCAGGGCAATTACGAATTGGGCGCGGCCAGTTTGCCGTCGTCGGGCAGCGCTATTCAGCAATCATTTTCCATTGGCGTAGGCCGCCCCTACATGGTGGAACTGGCCCTGTGTGGCGCAAGCGCCGACGGGCAGGCCATCCTGACCATCGAAACCAACGACGAGGAAGCGGTCTATACCACCAACCTGCTGTTCAGCGCCGCCGAGTGGAGCCGACACGCTGAGCGGGTGGGCCTGCCCTGGGGCGATTACAACATTCGCGTTGGCTATGTGGATGCCGCCTGCTACGTGGATGATGTGTCCGTTGCCTACGTGGTGGCTACGCGCCAGGAGTTGGCGCAAAAAACCGCCAACCGCCTGGGGGCACTGGCCGCCAACGCCGGCTACAGCACCGGGGCAATGCAACAATCGCCAGAAGGCGATTACACCGATGCCATAGATGAGGGACTGCGGGCCGTGGGCGCATTGGACCCGGCCGGGCGGCCCGACGTGCGCTACGTAGACCCGGAAAACCTGACAGCGCTTTTGGGCGCCATTGAATTGGCGATGCTGCACCGGCTGCACCGCTATTGGATGACCAAAACCAACTACCAGATCGGCCCGCGCACCGAATACCTCAACCAGATACAGGCGTCCCTGCTGGCCCTGACTGGCGGCGCGGTAGGCGGCCGACCGGCCAGCGCTGGGCGCGGCGTGCAAACCCGTCGCCTGCGGCATGGAGATACCCTGTGAGCAGCTACGAACAAACTGTGGAATTTAGCCTGCCGGACAACCCCGGCGCATCGCTGACCTTTATGCCCCAGGATAGCATCTTGATTAATGCGGCCGGGGAGATTGTGCCCCGCACGGCGCGCACCGCCACCACAGACGACGAGACCGGCGCAGGCTCCATTGACCTGCCTGTGCCCGACGATACCGGCCGGCGCGTGTGGCGTTGGACGGTGGTTTTGCCCGATGAGGAGACGGGGCAATTTGAGCTAGGCCGCCACACGGGGGTAGCGCAGCTTAGCGTGCTGCTTACGTTGGGGATGACGCCGCAGCCCGCCTCCCCCGGCTCGCTTGCGGCGTTGATTGCGGCCTATTCGTTGCCGCAGGCGCAGGTGGATTGGCTGGATGATTTGCCGGTAGTGAAGGGGTATTTGATGCAGCGCACGGCCGTGCCTGCTGGCGAAACCGTAACCATACCGGCTAATCACCAGATGGTGGTTGTCGGTGATTTTACCGTTGATGGCGAGTTGATCGCTGTTGGCGACTTGGTGATTCTGGATTGAGGTAAAACATGAGCGTAAAAACAAACACGATTGAAGAGCGCACGGCTGATGCCGGTGTGACCATTGATGGCCTACAAATTAAAGATGGCGGACTACCATCTTTGCCCGGCGCGGGGATTACAAGCGACCAGGCGGCAGCGCTGGCGGCGTACCAGGTGGCACTGGCTGAAGCGGAAACGGGCGATGCACTGCTGAAAACAGCGGGCGGGGTGGAGTTTGGGGCGGTTAGCGGGGGCGATCCGTATTTGGAGTATGTAGCACTGCTTTCGCAAGTGGGAGGAAACGCGCCATCCGCTGCGGTCCTGAAAAACACCATCGGTACAATAACCTGGTCTAGAGTGGGGGAGGGAAACTACATCGGAACGCGCACCGGCGCATTTCCAAGTGGGAAAACGGTAGTTCTAGTAGGTACGGTTATCACAGAGATGATTTTTATGACCGCCGGGCGAGCAAATAATAATCAAATTTCTGTGTCAACAATGGCAAATGATGGGAACTATTACGATGACAATTTACAGGAAACTGCCATTGTTATTCGCGTTTATCCTTAGTGCCGCCTGCTCCCCGCGCCCGGAGCCGCCGCCCGCACCGCTGCCAACGACGGAAGTGGGGCAGGAAGAGGCCCCGGAGTATGTGATGTGGCTGCCGGTGGTAGCTTCTGGAAATGCGCCGAAGGCGGGTGTGGCATTTTCTAGCCATACCGATGGCGCGGCGCGGGTGGCGCTGCTCGGTCGCAGCGTGGCCTACTGGCGTGGATGGCAGGTAGGCGGGTCGTTACCAGGCGACCAGTGGGGCTTAAAGTACACGCCGTCGCTCTGGTGCGACTTCTTCGCCAGGCAGGGCGTGACGCTGGAGCTACGGCCGCAAATGCACGTACTGGATGCGTTGGGGCCGAATTATGCCAGGGAATTACTGTTTCTCAATGAGCCAGACTTGGCGTTTTACGGACATCATGGGCAATGCGAAGTGTCGCCATATCGGGCGGCGCAGTTGTACGCGCACGTGCGCGAAAAGCTGCCCCATGCCCGGCTCGTTGGGCCGGGCATCAGCCACGTGGATTACCAGAATGATTTCCAATGGTTGGAAGCCTGGTGGCGGGCAGTGGTAGCCCTGACTGGTGAACCACCAGATATGGCAGCCTGGGATGTACATAATTACATCCAGCAGGGCGATCCGCTCGCCCCCTATGACGCGCTGGAGGCGTGGCTGGAGGCGCGCGGCGTGGATTCCCCACGTTTTTGGATCAGTGAATGGGGGAGCTGCTCGCCGGCGCGCACACGATTGATGCGGGCGGCCTTCGATTCTGACCCGCGCATCGAGCGCCACTATTGGTACGACCAGTACAAGGCTTATTGGGACGGCGAGCCGCGCTGCATGACATTGTTTGAGGAGCAGGGACCGCTGCGGTTGACTGCCGTTGGCGAGGCGTTCATCGGCGACCGGAACAGCGGTCTATCGGCCACGAATCGGGCATTTACGGAGGCATACCCATGACGGCATCCCTGGCCGCAACCACCACCGCCAGCACCAAACGCGCCCCCGCCGCCAGCGGCGGCAAAGTCGGCGCGCCGGCCGCCTACCTCACCGGCCTGGGCATCGTGCCCATCCTGCCCGCCGCTCGCGAACTGACCGAGCAGGCCCAGCTGCAAAATCCCCGCGAGGCCAAACAAACCTTCATCTTTGCCAACAGCGCCAACGCCCTGCCCGATGTAGCCGAGGGCGATCTGTTGGTCGTCGCCGGCGTCGAATACCTCATCCACCTGGTCAACGAATGGCCGCGCCCAACCGAAGGCAGTTACCTGGAAATCCTGATGACCCAAAGGAAAGTGGCATGATTGACGTCAACACAGCCAGTGTAGAAGACATCGAGCGCGTCCAGCGGCAGTTGGCCGAGGTCATCACCCAGGTAGGCGACGGCGACGGCCTGGAGGGCCTGCTGACGCTGGCCACCATGCAGGCGCTGCGCTTTGTGCTGGCCCACATCGAGGTAGACACCGGCCGGACCAAGAACAGCGTCTTCCCTACCGTCAAAGGTGGCGAAGCCAAGCTCGCTACAAACGTTTCTTACGCGCCATTCGTCCGCGACGCCGGCCATTCTGAGCAATTTTTCCGCTACGCGGACCGTGTAGAAGGGCCGCGCATACAAGAATCCTTCGGTCTGGAAGTGCAGGCCAGAGTAAATAGGGCATTCACATGAGCATTACCGACCGCGCCGCCATTCGCGCCGAAATCTCGGCCCTTTTCGACAGCATTACCGCTGTCGAAGAAAACCTCGCCTACCCACCGTTGGCCCTGGAAGGCAAAAGCCCGGTGCTGTATTTGCACACCAACGGCACGCTGCCCATCATGCTCAGCCGCCACGCCAACCAGGTAGACCACCAATTCATTGTTACTGTGGCCGTCAACCGCCAGCGGCATGGCGCAGATGAGGCGGAGAATGTGCTGGATGAGGTGTGGACGGCCGTAACCCAGGCCATCCGCACCACCCCCACAGGCGTCAGCTACATGAGCCTGGTCATGGACAACCAGCGCAGCACCCCCTACTTCGCCACTGTAGACGGCATCGCCTACCGGTTCGAGGAAATCTATCTCACAGCCCGGTCAAACATCACCGGCTAAGGAAAAGCAAATCTTATGAGCAGAAAACAAGCCCCACCCAATTCAGAACCCGCCATCCCCGCCGCCGCCTACGCCGCTGGCCTGGTCTACATCGGCCAAAACGGCGCGCACATCAGCGGCCTGCCCGCCCGCGACCTTTCCCCCGACGAAGTCGCTCTGTTGTCTCCAGAACAGGTAGATGTCTGCCTGAAATCCAATTTGTACGAGGTGAACAATGAGTCATAAAGCATTAACCTATTGGCAAGGCGGCATCGAAACCACCGCCCTAACGCCCATCGCCGCCACCCGGCGACTGTATGAGATCGGCGAAGTGCCCGAAGAAAAGCGCGAAAAAGAATACGTCCAGCAAGCTCGCCAAAACTTCATGCAAAACTTCGACGTGCTGGAAACCAGCGCCCAAACCGAATTCACCCTGGAAGCGCCGGCCCTCAGCTTCAACGACCTGGCCTGGTGGGCCGAGTTGTACTTCAAAGGCGGCGTCTCCCCCACCGGCGTGGGTCCATACGTGCGCACCTACAACGGCGCCAGCACATCCGACGACCTGAAAACCGCCACCCTGGAAGTGGCCGATGGCGTCGGCGCGTTCCAGATTCCCGGCGTCATGGGGTCTAAGCTGGAAATCAAAGGCAAAAATGGCAGCAAGCCCGGCCCTGTCAGCGCCAAATACGACCTGATCGGCCAAAAGGTCACGCCAGGCCACACCATGACCGCTGCCCTCAGCGAGCGCGACCTGGTAGGAACCTACATGGTTGCCCAGCACGCTCAATTCTTCCTCAACGACTCGGCCGGCAGCATCGGCACAACCGAATTGGCTACCCTCATGGAATTCAGCGTCAAGCTCGACAATAAAGTCGAAACCATCTTCTTTGGTGGCGATTCGTTGGCCTACGGTGGCAGGCGCCGCGACGAACGTTACCTGGAAATCATGGTCAAGCTGCTCTTCGACGCCACCAGCTACAGCGAATTCACCAGCAAATTCCGCACCAACGCCGCCCGCTACGGCCAGCTCAAAATCAGCAATGGGGCCAACAACATCGCCGCCTTCAACTTCCACACCAAATTCGATACATTCGGCTGGCCCGAAGACGGGGCCACGCGCCAGGTATCTCTGCTCGGCCGCAGCGTTTATGACGCGACTTTGGGCTACGACTGGCAGTTGGCCCTGACCAATCAGTTGGCAGCCATTTAAAGCAAAGCCCGCATCATCATGAAATCGTCCACACCCTCAACCGACACCGACCGCATCTTAGAAGCCCTCGACGTCCTGACACAGCAGATCGCCAATGTGGAGTGCGAACTGGCTGGGGTACGCGCCGACATCCAGCACATCGGAGTGGGGCAGGACATCACAAAAAAAAAGCGGACGACCTGGAGCGGCAGTTACATGCCGCCCTCCTGGAGATTGCCCGCTTCCGCGCCTGGCGCGACAACACCATGCGCCAGCAGAAACATGTAAGCGCCAACGCCGCCCGCGACCGCGCTGTCGAGATCAGAAAGATTCTAACCGACCTGTTCACCCTGGAGGATATGAAGTCGCTGGCCTTCGACCTCAACATCAACTACCAGGCCATTGGCGGCGATACCGTAGATGAATTTAGTCGTGAATTGCTGCTATACTGTGAGAAGCGCGGTTTAACAGACACACTGGTACACCGGGGCCAGGAGTTGCGACCACACGCACCCTGGCCCGTCTTATAACTTTTTTTTCAGCAGACTGGCCGATTCATCGGCCACAATGGACTAAAGGAGAAAAGCCCATGCCCAAATTGCAGAAAACAGTCACCCCTGACGGCATCGCCTTACTGAAGGTGCCCTGCCCCGAAGAGATATTCGACGTGACAGACGCCTACGTCATGCGCCGCAAGCGTGTGGCCATCCACAAGCTAGATACCATTGCCGCCTTTAAGCCGGGCCAGGAAGAGGAGATGTATGACGTATTCGCCGAGTTAATCCCTCACTGGCGCGTTCCTGATGTGGAAACCGGGGAATCGCTGCCCGACCTGGCCGATGACCCCGCCGCCCTGACGCGCATAGACACAGAGCAGCTGGCCTGGCTGGCTAAGATGCTGCGCCAGACACCGTCGCAACTGGCAAGTGCCAGCCCAAAGTTAATGAGCGGCCAGATGTAATCGGCCTGTGCGCCCGCTTCGGCTGGCTGCCCAGTTGGGTCTACGACGAAGACTGGGGCGAGATGGCCGAATTACAGGCGCGGGTGCTGGCAGACACGGCGCAGGCGGAATACGACGCCTGGCAGCAAAGGGTAAAAGCAGGATGGCAACAAAAACCCAACTAAGTCTTGAAGACCTTCGCCCCTTCTTTCGCGCTATGCGTCGCGCCCTGCTGATGGTCGTGCGGGCGATTGAACAAATGTATCCAGATGGATTAGAAGCGTAGCTATCCACCCCGGCATCTGGCCCGCGCGGACACTCGCCCCGGCCCCTGACAACTGACCTGAATAGTCAGTTGTCAGGGGCTTTTTTTTTGAACTATGGCCGATTCAATCATCAACCTCATTATTCGTGGCAAGGACGAAGCCAGCGGCGTATTGGGCGGCGTGCAGGGCAGCGTAGGTGGCATGGGCACGGCGTTGGGGTCTGTGCAAACCGCTGGCGTGGTAGCGTTGGGCGCTATAACCACAGGAGCGGTTGCAGCTGGGACTGCGATCTTAGGATTGGGGTACGCTGGACTAACAGCGGCGATGGACATGGAAACCCAGATGGCCATCATCGCGTCCAATATGAATACAACAAAAGAGGCCATCGCCCCCCTCGGTGATTTAATCAGCGAGCTTGGCCTGGACCCGAATCTGAAAGTGACCGCGGTGGAAGCTGCCCAGGCGATAGACATGTTGGCTCGCAACGGCCTAAACATGCAGCAGATATTAGATGGGGCGGCGCATTCTACCGTGCTGCTGGCTAATGCCACGGGGGCCACATTCGACACCGCGGCGAATATCGCCACAGATGCCATGGCCATCTTTAACATCGAAGCTGCCGATATGCAGAATGCGGTCAATGGCATTGTTAGCGTTACAACGGCAAGCAAGTTCGGCATCAATGACTACGCCCTGGCGCTGGCGCAAGGCGGTGGTGTCGCAGCGACGGCCGGGGTGTCTTTTGATGAATTCAACGCGACCATAGCGGCCATTTCTCCGTTGTTCGCCAGCGGCTCTGATGCTGGTACGTCGTTCAAAACGATGCTCACCATGTTGTCTTCGCCGACTGATGAAGCGCGCACGCTCATGAATCAACTGGGCCTGGAGTTCTACGACGCCGAAGGAAACATGAAATCCATTGCGGCGATTAGCGGTGAACTAAACAGCGCCCTTTACGGTGTGAGCGAAGTAATGGTCGAGGTGGGCGGTCGCACCGCTGCGCAAAATGCAGAACTGGAACGCCTGCAAAAAATGCACGCAACTGCGGCGCAGTCTATCGCCGATTACGAGCTGGGAATCAAGGGAGCCAGCTTAAGCGAAGACGCACGGGCCAAAAAGATTGCCGAATTACGTACTCAGCAAGCCAATCTCGAAGCGGCAATGCAGCCCCTCGTTGGTATTACTGGGACTTTAACCGCCGCCACTCAGCAGTTGACCGAAGAGGAACGAACCGCTGCGCTATCCACGCTGTTTGGCGCGGATGCCATGAGAGCAGCCGCGGCGTTGGCCAACATGAACGAGTCCGCGTTCGCAGAACTCATGACAACCATGGGGCAAACAGACGCAGTTGTTAACGCGGCCACGCGGATGGATACGCTTTCGGGTGTCATCGAGATTGTCAAAGGAGTAGGCGAAGGTCTACTCCTTAGCTTTGGCAACGGCCTCTTGCCGCTGTTCAGGCTCTTTGCTGATAACGCTCTGGCATTGGCCACACAAATATTGCCGCGTATTGAAAGTGGCCTGGCAGTAGTCAGTGAGGTAGTTGGCGGATTCTCCAGCAATTTGGCTGAAGGCATGAACCCCTTGAATGCCTTCATTGAAGCCATTTGGGACATAGCTCCCCCTGCACTATTGACTGCGTTAGTCGGATTCCGTGATGACATTTTGCCTGGGTTGATCGGACAAATAAGCGTCATCAAAGAATCCGTGGTCGCGTTTATCTCGCCTATTGCGGATTGGATAGGGCAAAACGTCCGGCTTAGTGATGTGCTGGGTGCTGTAGGGTTGGCTATCGCATCTGTGGTCATTCCGGCTATTGCATCTGTGGTCGTGGCCGTCGCGCCAGTGATAGCTGTTTTTGCGGCCGTTGTTGGGGCGGTCGCTCTGGTGCGCACTGCATGGGAACAAGATTGGGGAGGCATCCAGGCAAAGACCAGCATGGTCTTGAACTTTGTGCGCACCGAAATATCCACCGGTCTGGCGGAGATTCAGCAATTCTGGACGGAACATGGGGATACCATTATGGCCACGGCCGCCGCCGCCTGGGAAGCCATCCAGCTGGGTATCGAGACGGTGATCGGCGTCGTCCAGGATGTGCTGGGGCTGTTCCGGCTGGCCGCCGAAGGCGATTGGTACGCCTTTGGCGAAACGCTGCGGACGATGACCGACACCGTCTGGGAAACCATCAAAGGCACCATTAGCACGGCCGTCGAAAACATCAAATCCTTCTTCACCTCCACCGACTGGGGCGCAGTTGGCGGGGCCATCGTCACCGGCATTGCCAATGGTCTATCGGCCGCAGCCGGGGCCATCGCCGATGCCGCCCGTTCCGCTGCCCAGTCCGCCCTGGAAGCCGCTAAGGGCTTCCTGGGTATCGAATCCCCCTCCACCGTCGCCGCCGCCCAAATCGGCCGCCCCTTCGCCGAGGGCGTCGCCCTCGGCGCAGAGCAGGGCATGGGCGACGCCGGGGCGCGCATCCAGCGGACCATCAACACCAACCTGGTACAAGGCACGGCCGTGCCTCCCTCCCTGGCCACTCAGTCCGCCGCCCGGCCCGTACAGGTCAACCATTACTATCAAGTCACAATCAACGACACCCGGTCTATGGGCCTCTTCCTGGATTACCTGCAATCCATCAACGGCCAGACCGCATACGAGGCAATTCAATGAGCATATTGCGAATTAGCAACGGCACAACCACCGTAGATTTATACGACACGGCCGGGCTGCACCTGAAGCGGCATGGCTGGAACCCCCTGCTGGCCGTCGAAAACGAATTCGGCGACTACAACGACGTAACCGACGCCATCAGCCTGAACTGGGCCGCCACCACCGACAACGTGCGCGACGCCACCCTGCAAAACCTGGTGCGCCTGGGCCACCAGGCCCGCGCCTACGAGCGCGACCGTCGCATTACCAACCCTGTCTGGCTCGAAGCCCGTACCCCCACCGAAACCAACAGCCGCTACGCCCTGCTGCGCTCCATAGACATTCCCCAACTGGACTCCTGGCACTGGGGGCCGGCCCGCGGCGTAAACCTGGCCCTGACCATCACCCGCGAAGGCGCCTGGCGCGCCCAGTCGCCCAGCGTCACGCCGCTGAACATCACCAGTATGGTCAGCGGTACCATTTACAACCACGCCTATGGCCTCACCAGCAACTACCTGGATGTGCTGGGTAGCAGCGCCCTCGGCGACGCCTACGCCCTGCCGGTTTTCCAGGTGTCTCACACCAACCGACAAGACTTTTGCACCATCGCTCTGCGCAGCCGCCTGACACAGGCGGAGTTGGGCGGATTCCGGCCGCACTTCCACGCCGTCAACTTCGGCGACGCCACCTACCTGGTGGCCGATGCCGGCGCCACAGGCGGCCAAAAATGGGAACGGGCCGTCAGTGGCACAGGCAGCATGACCAACCACGTGGCCCTGCCAGTCGGCCTCAGCTATTACACCGGCTCCTACCTGGTCTTTGCCGTCGCCAAAGCCACCGCCGCCCTGACATCGCTGCAAATCGGGCACAGCATCCAAACCACCTTTGCCGAAAATGCCAACCAGCCAGTTACCGTACCCGTCACAACCAGTTTCATGCCGCTTTACCTGGGTCGCATCACCATGCCCCCGTCCGGTTCCGTGCCCGGCCTCAGCGACCCGGCCGCCTACTACCTCAACCTACAGCTTGCCTGGAGCGGATCCGCCACATTCTCCCTGCGCAACATCTACATCGTGCCTGTGGACGAGGGCGTGTTCACCATCACCGACCCCACAGCCGATTTTGTCGCCGACAGCGTATTAGAACGCACCTGGAACCGTTCCAGCGGCAACGCCTATCTGGACATAGCCCCCATCGTGCGCGGCCGTTACCTGCGGCTGCGCGCCGGCTGGGTAACACGGGTCATGTTCTTCTACCACAACACCGACGCCAAAGGCGGCGTGGGTCCAACCGAAACGGCCGCCGTCAACGTCCGGGCGCTGCTGCGCTATCTGGGCATCAGGGGGAACACATGATCACCATACCGGCGCAGCTCGCCAACATGAACTTATTCCAGCCGCTCAACGTCAAGTCGGCGGCTGTTGAAAACGGTGACATCACCTGGGCCTGCTGGCCCACCTACCGCCGCCAAACGCTGGCGCAGGGTGGCGACCATATGTCCACCTGGTCATTCAGCGCCAGCGACGAAATCTTAGACCGTTGGTTCGATGAATACCTGGGCTGTCACTTCGAGGAATCCTTCGGCGGCGTCGGCACATTCAGCGGCCTGGTCTACACCATGCGCCTTAGCTACAACGGCGTGGTCCTGACCAAGAGTCTCGACGACATGGCAAACAGCGTGCGCGTCAGCTACAAAACAGACAGCGCCGCCGCCGAAGCCATCACAACGGCCGTAACCAACCCGGCCAGCATCGCCCGCTACGGCACCAAAGAGCATCTGGAAAAACTCGGCAGCATCTACATCAGCCCCACAACAGCCGGTTACTACGCCGATAACCTCCTGGCCGCGCTCAGCCAGATACGCGCCGCAATGGAAGAAGCCCGCTTAAGCGGCGCAAGCCAGCCAGGAACCCTACAGGTAGAAGTGCGCGGCTACGTCCACACCCTCAACTGGCGCACCATCACAAACGCCAGCACAACCACCGTCGCCGCCAGCGCCGCCATCACCGCCGCCCTCGCTTCCGCGGAATTCGTCAGCGCCGGGGCCATCGCCACCAATGCGGCCACCATCTCCGAGGAAGCTGCCAGCGTGCCCCTGTGGGAACGCATCAAAGCCATCACCAAATGCGGCAGCAGCACCCAACGCTATTTGGCCGGGTGCTACGCGGGCACGTCGTTGGATTACCAGCCCGCCGACGAGACCACCATCGCCTATGAGCAAGAAATGCGCACCCGCCGCCGCCTCACCTACCTGCCCGGCAGCGGCGAGATTGTGCCCGCCCCATTGGTCCGCCCAGGCCGCGTCGTTTTTGTCCGCGACCTGATGAGCGGCCGCCCCATCAGCCCCAGCCTGTTGGATGATCCACGCGCTCAATTCGTCGAAATGGTGGAATACAGCATGGAGGGAGCTGTACTCAAAGGCGAACCGCGCCGCGACGCCGACAAAGCCAGCGCCCTGGCCCTGGCCCTTAAAACCATCAACCCGCGCCAGGGGCGGCCAGTTATTGACCCTATAGTACGCATTAGCTAAAAGGAGAACCCCATCATGACAGTAGAAACCTGGGCAATCATCCAGCCCGCAATCGAAACCCTTGTCACCCTGTTTGTTGGTATGCTGCTCATCGCCCTGGGTGTGCAGGCGCGCACCTGGTTAACGGCGCGCGTAGGCCAGGCCAACCTGGACACGGCCGTTCGCCTCATCCGCACGGCCGTTCTGGCCATCGAGCAAGAAGGGCTGACCGGGGCGATCAACGACAAAAAAGAAGCCGCCATCGCCTACGCCGAAGAGCTGCTCGCCGCCAACAACATCCACGTGGACATTGCCACCATCAGCCACATCATTGAATCCCTCGTCTACGACGAATTCAACCGCTGGTACGCGCCAGAAGACCCAACCCCCTAAACCTCTCCCCCTCCTCACTCGTTGCCAAAAAAAGGTCACTGGTAAATTTACCAGTGACCTTTTCTCTTTCATCATAGGCGCAAATGATCCATCGGCGACGACCGCGCCATCGCCGCCTGCAAATCAATCGCCGCTGCCTGCACATACCGCTGCGTTGTCACAATCTCGCTGTGGCCCATGATCCGCTGCACCTCCCAGGCCGACGCCCCGTGCTGCACCAACATGCACGCCCCCGTTGTTCGCAGCAAATGCGGATGCACATCCACCTTAGCCCGCCTGCCAATACGCCGGATCAGCTTCGCCAACGTCCCCCGCGTCATCGGCAGCCCATAATTGCGCTGCTCATTGATGATCAGATAATCATCCTTATCGGCGCCGCGTCGCGTCATCAAATAATCGCCAATATAACCATTTGCCTTAGCCGAAAACGGCACGGTCCGGTCTTTGCCCCCCTTGCCATCACGCACATACACCTGACCGCCTCTATTCCCCGTTTTCACATCCTTAATCCGCAAATTCGCCAGCTCAGACACCCGCAGACAGCTTTCCACCGCCAACGAAATAATTGCCTTGTCGCGCACGGCCGTTGGCCGACTAGACCGCGTAAGCGGCTTTGTATCCCAGGGATCAGTTTTGTCGCAGGCGTTAATCAACAACACAACCTGCTGTGCGCTCAACGGCACAACAGGCTTCAACGGCACATGGGGCCGCTTCACCTGGCGCACAACATGAACCTTCGCTACCTTGCGCTCCACTGCCCACGTCCACAAGCTGCTCAGGGCCGTGTGCATATTCTGCACCGTTTTCGGGCTGCGCTGACGTGGCGGCCGAGGCGCAACGCCAGCCGGAGACACCAACTCCGCTTGCACATGCACCAAAAACCCCTCAATATCATCCCTGGTAATCCGGCTCATCACCGTCGTCGCGCCCGCATACGCCACAAACTGCCGGGCAACCACCCGATAGCCGCTCAGCGTATTAGGTCGCAGCATCCTCGACGAGCAGTGGCGCAGCCATTGCTCGACCGCAGCGTCCAACGTTATCAACTCCAACTTACTCTTAGCCATGTGGTCTATACCTCCGTAGACTTCTTTATGCCGTCCAATGTGGACTATAAATAGTCCATAAAACCGCTAAAAATACCGCCATACAAGGATGCAACCCCTAAATATGGCGGTCATAGTGGGCGAAGAGGGACTCGAACCCACGACCTCACGGATGTGAACCGTCCCTGTAAATTTGCAACCACAGCCCACATATCCACCAAACATCGCTTATCCTTGTAGACTCCAATTCTACGACGCCGTATGGACTCCGCTTTCCCCTAATTGGACTCAAAATAGTCCATTCTCGCCCGATAATCCTAAGCTCCAGCAATTTACCTTGTGGACTATTAATCGTCCACGCCAGCAAAGGAGCTTTCATGAAAAGTGCAAACCGTCGCAAATTCTTAGCCATTGGCTGCCTGGGCTTCATCCTGCTCTGCGGACTCACCCTCCTGGCCGCCATCGCCGACAACGCCCTGCGCGATGCCGGCATACTGCCCACCTACACCGCCACCTATACCCCAACCATTACCCCAACCAGCACCCATACCCGGCCGCCAACCCTCACACCCACCAGCAGTCACACATCCACCCCGCAGCCCACCGCCACCGCCACCCCTACCCGCATTCCATCAACCGCCACCCCTACCCGCATTCCACCAACCGCCACCCTGATGCCTGTGCCCATCAGCCTGATTAGCCTCACTTCGCCCGTATCGCCCAATAGCAACGCCACCCTGACCATCCAAACCAACCCCGGCATCGTTTGCAATCCTGGAATCCGTTACGCCAGCGGTAACAGCGTGGCTGAGGGCATGGGGCCAAAAACCGCCCCGGAAGATGGCTTGTTATCCTGGACGTGGACTGTCGGTCCTTCCACCACCCCGGCACATGGACGGTGTTCATTAACTGTTAGCCACACCTCTACCAACAGTGGCCGTTCACTGTCAACTAATGACACATTTAGAACAGCCGTTCTTGACTATCACGCGATAATCTTCTATTATGATGAAAATGATAGGAGGTTCGCATGAAGCAAATCGGTATCAATTTAGATGAGGAAACAATTAAACAGATGAGAGAGCTGGCGGAATTATGGGGATTGCCAGAGGTTCGTCATAACACGCCTGTAATATCGCGTTGTGTTGAACGTATTTGGCTGATGG